>JAODNG010000273.1 GCA_025465385.1 Pseudonocardiales bacterium | reverse complement strand
TCGCCGTAAGGGATCTCCCGCAGAGCGGCCCACACGGTGCGCTGAAACGGGGTGCCCACGAGATTCAGCGGCAGATCGAACTCGGTGCGTTGCCCACCGAAATACTCATCCAGTTGCCTGATCACCCCAGTGAACGGAGCGGGGTCCGGCTCGCCGAACGTCGCTTCTGGCGGCCGGTGCCGCTGCAGGTCCATATACAGGCCGGCGAGGATGCCGTCGAGCGCTACCAAGGTAAGCGGACCGACTGGACTGTCCTGCACAGTGTGAACTAGCACGCGTGATCCTTTCATCAGGCCGGTAGCCGGTTGATGGCGTGGTCGCCGGTGGACCACAGGTACTGCACGGCGTAAGCGCGCCAGGGGCGCCAGGCGCTGGCGTGGCCGGTCAGCCCCACGGCGGTCGAGGGAAGGCCCAGATCCCGGGCCGCCCGGCGGATTCCCAGGTCCGTTGGCACGAAAGCATCGGGATCGCCGAGCGCGCGCATCGCGATCGTCTCGATGGTCCAGGGTCCGAAGCCGGGCAGGGCGCCGAGCTGGGCGCGGGCCTGTTGCCAGTCGCTGCCGGCGCCGAGGTCGATCTCGCCGGCGGCCAGTGCACCTACCAGGCTGGTCAGCGTGGTGCGGCGGGCCTGCGGCAGAGCGAGCGACGCCGGATCGAGCGAGGCCAGGCCTGCCGTGTCCGGGAACAGGTGGGTCAGGGCACCGGCCGGGTCGGCCACCGGTTCGCCGTGCGCAGCCACCAACCGGGCGGCGTGAGTGCAGGCCGCCTTGGTGGATACCTGCTGCCCGAGCACCGCGCGCACAGCCAACTCCGACGCATCGACGGTGCGTGGCACCCTGCGGCCCGGATTCTTGTCCACTACCGGGCCGAGCCTCGGGTCGGTGCGCAGCAAATCGTCGACAGCCACCGGGTCCGCATCGAGGTCGAGCAACCAGCGGCACCGGGTGATCGCGGTAGTCAGGTCCCGAAGGTCGGTCAAGGCCAACTGGCACTCGATGTGATCGGGCAGCGGCCGCAGGGTGGCCACACCATGGCCGTGCGGCAGCCGAAGGGTGCGGCGGTATGCGCCATCACGCCACTCCTCCACTCCAGGCACTGCCGTCGCCGCGAGATGTCCGAATAGGTTGTCCGGGCATAGCGGCGCGCGGAACGGCAGCCGCAACACCAGCGATCCGGACGTCGTCGGCGGGTGTCTGCGCGCGGCACGCGCGCGCAGATCGGTCGGCGCCAACGCGAAGATCTCCCGGACGGTGTCATTGAATGCCCGCACGCTGGCAAAACCCGCGGCGAAGGCGACGTCACTCATCGGAACAGAACTGGTCTCGATCAGCAACCGCGCGGTTTGGGCGCGCTGAGCTCGTGCCAACGCCAGCGGGCCAGCGCCCAACTCGGCGAGCAGCTGCCGCTGGACCTGCCGGACGCTGTATCCCAACCGCGCGGCCAGGCCAGGGACACCGTCGCGATCGACCACCCCATCGGCGATCAAACGCATCGCTCTGGCCACCAGGTCAGCGCGTACGTTCCATTGCGGAGATCCGGGGCTGGCGTCCGGCCGGCATCGCTTGCAGGCGCGAAACCCGGCCGCCTGCGCCGCGGCCGCGCTCGGGTAGAAGCGCATGTTGACCGCCTTGGGCGGTACTACCGGGCAGCTCGGCCGGCAATAGATACCAGTGGTGACCACTGCGACGAAGAACCAGCCGTCGAACCGCGCGTCCTTGGACTGCACCGCTCGCACGCACCGCTCCACGTCCTCATGCACGTCCCCAGCATCGCTGGTGGCGGCTTCCCGAGCTAGCGAGAATGCGACATCAAGGGCATACTCCCTGCGGGCACACCGCACCCATGTAACCTCCTCCGCATGCGCCGCGGTGATCTTTGGCGATCTCCTCGAAGCCGCCGGTGACCATCAGCTGGGCCAAGCTCGCGTAGCGCTGGAAGCGCAGCAGGGGCGAATCCTCAACGATGTCTCCCGCTCGAGTGATGTAACGCAATGTGCCCACTGCCGAGTAATCGAGGTCCAGCCGATACACATACGGCTTCGCGAATGGCACCGCTGCGAACATCTGACGAAACGCGAGGCTCGGCGGCAACAACGGCACAATGTCGTCGGCGTATTCATAGCGGACGCTCGCGATATGCCCGTCATACGCGGCGGCGAAATCCTCGTTGCCGGGATGCGGCGCGGCATAAGTGAATGCCTTCGCACCAAGGCCGCGCTCGATCAGCAAACGCATCGCCGCGAGGTTCGCGATCGCGCCGCCCTTGCTGTGGCCGGTGACGTAGAGTTGGCTGGTCGGTCCGTTTTGCGTGAGGCGCCTTTGTACTTCGGGCAAGAGTTTGGCCCACAGGCTGTCCAGCGCTTCCCAAAAGCCAGCGTGAACCAGCCCCGGCATGCCGGCGCCTCGCACCAGCTCGGCGTCCAGATCGTTGATCCAGTCGCGAATCATCTGTTCCCAATCCGGACTGTCTAGCGGTAACGTCCCCCGAAAGGCGACCACGACGCCGTCGGCACTCGTGCCGACCAGGCATGCATTGATCGCCTCGTCGCCGCCAACGAAGCCGATCGGGTCGTCGAGAAATTCCGCCGCGTCGAAATACGGCTGCTGTGGGATGATTGGGCCGTCGTTTATGATGGAATAAGCTGTCATGCTTGCGCAGAGCAGCCGGCACTCAAGGCTGGTCGACATGATGCGGCCTCTTCGTCGTGGTAGCGCGCCGACGAGCCCGTTGCCCGCCGTGCGGAGGCTACAGTTGCTCGGATCAGGTCCAGAGCACAGCGCAACGGAGGGAAACGACTCGTGGAAGAGCGCCCGCCCGCGGCCGCGCCGGAGGCGCTTCCGACTATCGACACCACAGTTCCGCACTCGGCTCGGTTCTGGGACTACCTGCTGGGGGGCAAGGACAACTACCCGGTCGACCGCGAGGTCGGTGACCAAGTAATGCGTATCGACCCCGATCTGCGCGATGCCGCTCGAGCCGACCGGGGGTTCCTGGTGCGGGCTGTCAAGTACGTGGTAGGCGAGGGAGGGATCCGCCAGCTGCTCGACATCGGCACCGGGCTGCCTACCGTCAACAACACCCACCAAGTGGCCCAGGCGACAGCGCCGGAGTGTCGCATTGTCTATGTCGACAATGACCCGCTGGTGTTGGTTCATGCGCGCGCGCTGCTCACCAGCACGCCGCAGGGCACCACCGAGTACCTCAACGCCGACGTGCGCGACCCGGACGCGATCCTGCAAGCAGCTGCCCGGACCTTGGACTTCACCCGGCCGGTCGCGCTCATGCTGCTGGGAATCATCAACTACATCCCGGACACGGTTGAAGCACATGCTGTGGTCGGCCGGCTACTGGACGCGTTGCCTTCGGGTAGCTATCTGGCGCTGTCGCACCCCACCGCGGAAGTACACGGTGCAGCTGTGGAAGCGTCTATGCGGCGCTGGAATGAAAGCGGTGCAGCCCCGATCAGAACTCGCAGCCGCGAGGAGCTCACTCGCTTGTTCGACGGGCTGGAGCTGCTCGAACCTGGTGTCGTCCCGTGTTCACTGTGGCGCCCTGAGCCCAGCGACTTAGGTATCCATAGCCAAGTCCATCAGTATTGCGGAGTCGCCCGAAAGCCTTGATCGGAGCGCCAGATTTAGGACTCTTTGAGCGTACTAGTCAAGAACCTGACTGTCTCGGTGGGAGATTTCGCCTGGACACACAACCGATCCATGACCACCAGGTAGTGCTGAACGTCCTCGCTCTTATACAGGTACAGGGCGCTGGTCAGCTGTTCGAGGTAGACGAGATCCGGCAGGTCAGGCTCGGAGAACCGCAGCATCGTGAAAGGCCCCCCTACTGCGGCATGTGCGCCGGAATAAAATGGCATCACCTGGAGGGTGATATTGGGAAGCTCCGCCATCTCGATCAGGTGCCGGATCTGCTCCTGCATCGCCGAACGCCCATCCAACCGCCATAGTGCCGCCTCATCGACCACTGCCCACAGGTTGGGCGCATCAGGCCTGGTGAGCACTTTCTGACGTTTCATCCGCAGTGCGACCCGACGCTCGATATCTTCGTCCGATGCATTGGGGTGACCCATCTGGATCACTGCGCGAGCGCCTTCTGCGGTCTGCAGCAGGCCGGGTATGAGCTGGGGCTCATAGGTGCGAATGACAGCGGCGGCTTGCTCCAAGCCGAGGTACATCTCGAACCAGCCCGGCAAGATATCGCCGTAATGGTGCCACCAGCCGGGCACGTTGGCCCGCCGAGCCAGCGCCAGGAAGGCTCCTCGCTCCTGTTCGTCGATAATGCCGTAGAGGGTGAGCAAATCTGCCACGTCACGCTCCTTGAAGCTGACCCGTCCGAGCTCCATGCGGCTGATCTTGGCATGGGATGCACGGATCACGTGGCCAGCCGCTCCGGTGGTAATTCCGCTTGCTTCGCGGAGCTGACGTAGCTGGTTGCCCAACACGATACGCAGCGCGGTAGGCCCCTGCGAACGTGTCTGAGCGTGACTGCTGATCGAATCGTTACCCGACCGAGCCGTCCTCACCATTCCTCCTACGGGGTGAAGCACTACGGATTGTCTCACCATAGACCCCAGCTGTCCCACCGGAAAGCCCGGTCTGCCCTTGCACCGCCGGCCCGAGGCGGTCAGCCCGCCCGATCGTCGAACTCACCGTCCTGCACGGCTCGCACGAACGTGGCCATCTCAGCACGGGCGCACAACAGCGCGGGGCCGGCCGGTCGCCGCGAGTTGCGGACAGCGATGATGCCGCCGGCGAGCTGCGCCAACTCCACACAGTTCCCGTTGGGATTACTATGACTACTCTTCGTCCACTTGACTCCTCGCTGTAGCGCGGCCGGTACACCGCTCGTCACCAGCGGCATCTTCCACCTCCCATAGGCTCGGGCGGCCAGTACACCCGCCCAGAGCGGTCATAACGCCCGAAACGATGCGCCCGACGGTATTAGATTGCATCAGTTCTTGCATCTGTACAG
>JAODNG010000264.1 GCA_025465385.1 Pseudonocardiales bacterium | reverse complement strand
ACCGCCAAGCCAACGCCGCGCTCTACCGCATCGCCCTGTCCCGCCTGCGCTGGGATGCCCGTACCCGCGACTACCTCGCCCGCCGCATCACCGAAGGCAAGACCCGCTGCGAAGCCATCCGCTGTCTCAAGCGATACATCGCCCGCGAGATCTACCAAATCCTCACAACACCACCCGAACCGCAGCCCTCAGCGGCTTGACATCCATAGGGGCATCAGTCCCAAATCGACGATGGCCCTCCGGGAAACACGGCCTATAGTCACTTTGCTTGGGCGAATTGTGCACTGTTAGCACAGGTCCTTTAACGCATCGTCAGGTTGGGCTGATGGCTGATGGCTGATGGCTGATGGCTGATGGCTGATGACCTGAGCTGCGCTACCCGTTAGCCGGAAACGGATAGGCAGGTCAGCCTCAGACCTGGGACGGGGGCTGGCGGTGATGTGCTGCGGTGTTGCCCGCGAGACGCTCGCTTTATGGAGGCGCAAACAAAGATGGGTATCGGCTCGCGGGGACTTGCGGCACTGCGTGACCCCATCGGCCACCGCGACCGGGTGGAGGTGTGGGTTCCGTACGGTGAGCAGCTGGACGCGCTTGGTGCCCTGCCAGGCAGTGCCCACGTGTCGGTGTGGGATGGTCGCGGCTCCACGCCGGGAGATCCGGCGCAGGTCGAGGTGTGGGTGCCGCCGTTTTCGTCCGGGCTGGACGTCGTTGCCCAGCTCCGGGACCTGACCGGGCTGCGCCTGCTTCAGCTCATGTCTGCGGGCGCCGATGTGTGGATCGACCACGTGCCGGCGGGCGCGACGCTGTGCGACGCCAGGGGTGTGCACACGGGGTCGACGTCGGAGTGGGTGGTCACCGCGATTCTAGCGTCGGTGCGTGAGTTCCCGTGGTTCACGCTGGCGCAGGCCGCTCACCGCTGGGAACACGCCGACAGCGACACGCTCGCCGGCAAGCGGGTGCTGATCATCGGTGCTGGAGACATCGGCGAGGCGGTCTGCCGGCGGCTGGAGCCGTTCGGGGTCAACCTCGTCCGGGTCGCCCGCCGGCGCAAGGACGGGGTCTACCCGGTGACGGACCTGCCGTGGCTGCTGCCGGATGCCGACGTTGTGGTGTTGCAGGTGCCGCTCACCGCTGCGACGCGGGGCATGGTGGACAGTCGGTTTCTCGCCCGGATGCGCGACGGGGCGCTGCTGGTCAACGGCGCCCGAGGACCCGTGGTAGACACCGCGGCGCTGCTCGCGGAGCTGCGGTCCCGGCGGCTTCGGGCGGCGCTCGACGTGACCGACCCGGAGCCGTTGCCAGCGGATCACCCGCTGTGGGACGCGCCTGGGCTGCTGCTCACGCCGCACGTCGCCGGTTCGGTGCACGGGATGCTCGCGCCGGCCTACCAGCTGGTCGGCGACCAACTCCGGCGGTACGCGGCAGGCGAGCCCCTCAGGAACGTGGTCGCGGAGGGCTACTAACGCGCGTAGGGGTTGACGGGCGATTGCCGGGGATTGACTTAAAAACCAAGCAACATGCTGCTGATGACTGGCGTAGCGAACTCCCGTGGGCACCGACAAGGTCACCGTGCCGGGCACGCCGGAACCGGAAGGTGCCGGGAATGCTGTTCCGGGCACTGGCTGAGGTTCCGTCGACAGCGAGCATGTCGTAGCCGGTTTGGTTCCCCGCGTAGCCAACCAGAGTGAACACAACCGCAAAGCTGATGATCCCAACCACGGCGGTGAGCGCTGGGGTGCGTCCACGCCGTTCTCCTTAGGTCAGGCGTGGTCTTGGCTGTGCTGGGCTATCTGTGCAGCAGGGCGCGGACGCGTGCGGCCACCGCCGGCGGGGTGATACCGAAGTGCTCGTATAGGTCGGCCGCTTTGCCCGAGGCGCCGAAGGTGGTCATGGCGACCACGTCGTCGGCGAACTCGCGCCAGCCCATCGGGGATGCGGCCTCGACCGCGACCGTCGGTCGGTCGGGCGGCAGGATCGCCACTCGTTCGTCGTCGGGCCGTTCGCGGAATAGATCCCAGCAGGGCAGCGACACGACACGGGCGCCGATGCCGTCAGCGGCCAGCAGGTCGCGGGCCTGCAGGGCCACCTCGACCTCTGAGCCAGTGGCCACGATGGTGGCGTCGTCACCATCGGCGACGACCGCACCGCGCACGTCGACCAGATCGGGGTCGAGCACGGGAAGGCTCTGGCGGGATAGCACCAGCCCGGTCGGGCCGGCGTAGTCCAGGGCGGCGGCCCAGGCTTGCGCGGCTTCGTTGGCGTCGGCCGGGCGGATCAGACGCAAATGCGGCATGGCGCGCAGGCTCGCCAGGTGCTCGACTGGCTGGTGCGTGGTGCCGTCCTCACCGAGGCCGATCGAGTCGTGGGTCCACACCCAGACCACCGGCAGCCTCATGATCGCGGAGAGTCGCACTGAGGGGCGCATGTAGTCGCTGAAGCAAAAGAACGTTGCACCGAACGGACGTAGGCCGCCGTGCGCGGCCATGCCGTTGACGATGCCGCCCATGCCGTGCTCGCGTACCCCGAAATATAGGTTCCGACCGTCCCGGTGGGTGCGGGTGACGTTCGGATAGCCGATCAGATGAGTCTCGGTGGAGCTTTCAAGGTCGCCGGCCCCGCCGAGAAGCTCGGGGATCACGGCGGCCAGCGCGTTGAGGGTCTTGCCGGCCGCCACCCGGGTGGAAATCCGTGCCCCTGGGGTGAAGCGTGGCAGCGACGTGCGCCATCTCTCGGGCAGGACGCCGGCGAAAGCCCGCTGGAACTCGGTGGCGAGCTCAGGTTGGTCGGCCCGGTAGGCCTCAAAGCGCCTGTCCCACTCGGGCCGGGCCACGGCCCGATCGTTCACCTGCTCGCGCCAGTGGTTGTAGATCTCCCGGGGAATGACGAAGGGGTCATAGGGCCACCCCAGTAACCCACGGGCGATGCCAGC
>JAODNG010000242.1 GCA_025465385.1 Pseudonocardiales bacterium | reverse complement strand
AGTCCGGAGCGACCACCGACCGCCCCGGACTGCGCGCACTGCTCGACTATGCCCGCGGCGGGGATGTGATCGTGGTGCACACCCTGGACCGGCTCGGTCGCACCGTGCGCGACACGCTGAACTTGATCCACGAGCTGTCCGAGCGCGGAGTCGGGGTGCACAACCTGGCCGACCCGATCCGGATCGACTCCACCGACCCCGGTGGCCCGATGGCCCAGCTGGCGGTGGTACTGCTGGCGTTGTTCGCCCAGATGGAACGCACCTATGCCATCGAGCGTGCCGCGCACGCCCGCGCGGTGGCCACGGCCAAGAGCCGCCGCACCGGGCGGCCGATCAGCGTGGACGCGGACAAGTTGGCCTGGGCGGCGCACCTGCGCGACTCCGGCGCGGCCCGGTCGGCGATCCCGGCGGCACCCGAGCCGCGCGGGGCACGCTGCCGGAACCCGGCAACAGCCCGCCGGCTCCGCCCGCTTTCGGCTTAGGGGCGGCGGCCGCACGGTGTCAGCGGCCGAGACAAGCACTGCACGACTACGTATACGCCGACGTGCCGGCTGAGACAGGTGTCCGATTGGGGGCCGGCCGGGCCGCCCGCTGCTGGTCACTTGGCGACGCTCCGCGCTAGACAGCCCTTACAGCTCGATCAAAGTTCGATGCGCGAGCCCATCACAACCGTGCGGTCGAGGGGCAGTTTGAAGTAGGTGGCCGGGGTGGCCGCGTTGTGGGAGAGGGCGATGAACAGTCGCTTGCGCCAGGTGCTCATGCCCGGCTGGGGGCCGCGTTCGATGATGATGTGGGACAGGAAGTACAACACGGTGTCCGCGTCGAATTCGAGTTCTTCGCATAGGCCGCGGGACTCACGCAGCAGGTCGGGGATGTGCTGGTCGTCCTGGAAGCCGAGCCGGGCGAGCAGGTGCACGATGCCGTCCGCGGTGTGGCCGAGCTGGTCTATGGTCACCCGATCGCCCGGTGGGACGTGTGGCACGTTCTCCGACCGCACGCTTACGATCACGACCCGCTCGTGCAGCACGTGATTGAACTCGACGTTGGCCCGCAGCGCGAGTGGCGCGGTCTCCTTGGTGGGGTGGGGGAACACGGCGGTGCCAGGCACCCGGGGGATGCCGTCGGCGTTCAGCTTCTCCACGAAGTCCGGAAGCGACCCCTCCACCTCGACGCGGCGGGCGGTCACGATCCGACGGCCCCGCTGCCAGGTGGTCATCACCGTGGCCACCACCGCGGCGACGAGCAGTGGCAGCCAGCCACCGTGGATGATCTTGGTCAGGTTGGCGGCGAGGAAGGTCAGCTCGACGCCGCCGAACACGACGGCGACCAGCACCAGCTTCCACCGCGCCCAGTGCCACGCGTTGGTGGCGTAGATGAGAAACAGCGTGGTGGTCAGCAGCAGAGTCCCGGTGACCGCCAGCCCGTAGGCGGTGGCCAGGCGGCCCGAGGAGCGGAAGACCACCATCAGCACGAGCACGCCGCCGAACAGCAGCCAGTTCACCGCCGGCACGTAGATCTGGCCGCTCTCCTGGGTGGAGGTGTGCCGGACGGTCAGGGGCGGCAGGTACCCGAGCCGGACGGCCTGGCGCGACACCGAGAACGCCCCGGAGATCACCGCCTGCGAGGCGATCACCGTGGCGCAGGTGGCCAGCACCACCAGCGGCAGCTGCGCCCAGCCCGGGGCGAGCCGGTAGAAGGGGTTGTCGACGGCATGGGGGTCGGTCAGGATCAGCGCCGCCTGCCCCAGGTAGTTGAGTGTCAGCGCGGGGAAGGCCAGAACGAACCACGCCACCCGGATCGGGCGCCGCCCGAAGTGGCCCACGTCGGCGTAGAGGGCCTCGGCGCCGGTGATCGCCAGCACCACCGCGCCCATTGCCAGGAACGCGGTCAGCGGGTGGACGGCGAAGAACGACACGGCGTAGGTCGGCGACAACCCGAGCAGCACGCTGGGGCGCGCGGCGATGTGCGGCACACCGAGGACGGCGAGCGTCCCGAACCACAGCACCATCACCGGCCCGAACAGCCGCCCGACCTGGTGGGTTCCCCAGCGCTGCACCACGAACAGCAGCGTCAGGATCGCGATCCCGATCGGCAGCACCACCTGAGCGAGCTCGGGCCGGGCGACCTCCAGGCCCTCCACCGCCGACAGCACCGAGATGGCCGGCGTGATCAACGAGTCGCCGTAGAACAGCGACGCGCCCAGCACGCCAAGAGCCAGCGCGATCGAGGCGAGCCGGGCCGAGGAACCGGACACGCCGCGGACCAGCGCGGCGAGCGCCATGACGCCGCCCTCACCGTCGTTGTCAGCCCGCAGGATGAAGGACACGTACTTGACCGTCACGATCAGCGTAACCGACCAGAAGATCAGCGAGACGACCCCGTACACGTCGCCCGGCGTCGGGCTGACCGCGTGGTTGTCGATCGAGAACACCGTCTGCACCGCATAGAGCGGGCTGGTACCGATGTCACCGAAAACGATACCGAGCGCGCCGAGGGCGAGCCCGAACAGGCCGCCGCTGTGGGCAGCCGGATGGTGGGGATTGCGGCCCGCCACAGCCGGCTCGGGTGCTAGCTCCGCCGCGCGGTCGGTGGCCTGGCCATCGGTCACCTAGCCAGTCTGCACCCGTTGGCCGCGCCGGGACGGACGGGAACCTCGGCTGGATTACCACAGTTCGGCCCGCGCTGATCCAGGCCGAGCCGACCAGAAATGTTCGGTAGAGCATCCCGAACATGACACATCGGCAACCGTCCCCCGACGCATGGGTTTGTACGCCCCTGCTGGGTGGAAATGGAGGGTGATGCTCATCGACGCGTCGATCACGGCCCGGCGCCGGTCGACGTCGAGCCCTTCCCACACAGCGCGCACATCGTCAGCACCAATCAGGCCGCCCAGCTGGGCTCGATGTCGCCGAGCTTGGCCTGCGCGCGCTCGGTCATGGTGCGGACCATGGTTACGGGCATGGCGGGATCGTCGGTGAACTCGCGGGCGATCTCCTCCAGTCGGGCCCGCAGCACCTGCGCCTGGTCACGCAACGCGTCCACGTCGGGCCGATCGTGGTCGATGAGCACGTCCACCGCGTCGGGCCAGGACAGTCATTCGACGATGACTGCACTCATATAGTCGTCACCGGACCAGCGAGGCGGCACACATGCCGTCGGGTGCCGGTTCCATCCGGGTACTGGCTATCTGCCGGCAGCGGTAGCCGGGCGCTCTCCGGGAGTTCCGAGTGCCGTGAGCCGGGGCGCCGCAGTGGCAGCGCGCCAATCCACCCAGCACCAAGCGCACACCCCGGGTCTTGCGGCGCCGGCTCGGGTCATCTAGCACCGCGCGCACCGCCGCCGAAGCGGTCGGGGGTGGTGCGTTACCAGATGCCAGCGATGTTGGATTGCCCGGCCAGCCCGATCGGCGGTTATGGCGCGTCAGCAAACGTGTTTTTCAGTGCCTCTAGGGAGGGGAAGGGAAGGCCGTCGTGATCGCCTCCAGGAGCCCGGACAGCCCGTCGCGGCAGCAGATCAGGATGTCGCGCGGTCCCCGGTTGCTCAGCTCGGTGAGCATCGACAGCCAGAACTTCGCCAAAACCCTTCCAGCACCGCACCCAGGGCGCAGCTACTTGTTAGAACTAGAGGTTAGTCCGGTGCGGAACTCGACTACGTCGCCGTCGGCCATCACGTAGTCCTTACCCTCCATCCGGACCTTCCCCGCGGCCCGGGCCTGCGCCATGGATCCGGCCGCGATCAGATCGTCGTAGGACACGATCTCGGCCTTGATGAACCCGCGCTGGAAGTCACTGTGGATCACTCCGGCGGCTTCCGGAGCCGTGGCGCCGGCCCGGATCGTCCACGCCCTGGACTCCTTGGGACCCGCGGTAAGGAAAGTCTGCAGCCCCAGTGTGTGGAATCCGGCGCGGGCCAGCGCGTGCAGCCCCGGCTCGGACTGCCCGATCGAATCCAGCAACTCTCGGGCGGACTCGGGATCCAGTTCCAGCAGCTCAGACTCCACTTTGGCGTCGAGAAACACCGCGTCGGCGGGGGCCACCAGCTTGCGCAGCTCCGCCTGCCGCCCTAGGTCGGCGAGCACGCCCTCATCGGCGTTGAAGACATACAAAAACGGCTTGCTGGTCAGCAGGCTGAGCTCAGCGAGCGCCTTGACATCAAGCACTGCGCGGGCGGCGAACAGGGTGCGCCCGGCATCGAGCATTTCCCGCGCGGCCTGCGCGGCAGCCAGCGCGGCGCGCCGTTCCCGCGGGTGGGTCCGGGCCTCCTTCTCCAACCTGGGCAACGCGCGGTCCACCGTCTGCAGGTCGGCCAACACCAGCTCGGTTTCGACGGTGGCGATGTCATCGGCCGGGTCGACCCGACCGTCGACGTGCAGCACATCGGGGTCGTCGAAAACCCGCACGACCTGGCAGATCGCGTTGGCCTCGCGAATGTTGGCGAGGAACTTGTTGCCTAGCCCAGCGCCTTCCGAGGCGCCCGCGACGATGCCAGCGATGTCGACGAACGACACCGTCGCCGGGATCACCTTGGCGCTGTCGAAGACCTCAGCTAACCGGCCCAGACGTTCGTCGGGCAACGCCACTACCCCGACGTTCGGTTCGATGGTGGCGAAGGCGTAGTTCGCCGCCAGGACGTTGTTGCGGGTCAGCGCGTTGAACAAGGTGGACTTGCCAACGTTGGGTAGGCCGACAATGCCAAGAGTGAGGCTCACGAGACGTCAAGTCTAGGCGAACCTTCCCGAGCGATCTCCGCACGGCTACCTGCATCGAGCGGGCTGAGCGGGACTATCGAGCGCTGCTTCACCCCGCTGAGCCCGGGTGATGCGCTGGGAGCCGCACAACGCCCTACGGGCGGCGCGCCTCGCCGACACTGTCGGGGGGGTACTGCAGTCTGTGACGTATGGATTACGCAGTGTTGCTCGCCTTGCTCGTCGGGCTCGCGGTCGGCGCTCTTGTCGGCTGGCTGGTGGCCGCCGCGCTGCACCGGGTCGCGGCGGCCGAAGCCGGTCGGACGGCGGACGCCGCCAGAGCCGCCCTTGCGGCCGAGCTCGTCGAGGCCCGCAGGCAGGGCGAAAGTGCCGCCGCGGCTAGGGACGTCGAAACGGCCCGCGCCCAGCAGTGCAACCAGCGCGCCGAGGAAGCCGGTGAGCGGGCGGCTGCGGCGCGGGCTGAGCTGGCCGGGCTGCGTGCTTCCCTCGAAGCCGAGCGGACCGCCGCAGCCGACCGGGAACGGGTGCTCACCCACCGCGAAGCCGAGCTCAAAGACAGCTTTCAGGCATTGTCTGCTGAGGCGCTGTCGCGCAACAACGAGGCATTCGTACAACTCGCCGAGGCACAGTTCGCCAAGGTGACAGCAGCCATGTCGGCCAAGTCGGACGGTGACGCCACGCAGCGTCAGCAGGCCATCGCGGCGCTGCTGGACCCGGTAACCCAGAGCCTGCACCGGCTCGACGGTCAACTCCGCACGGTGGAAAAGGAGCGCGAAGCCGCCTACGCGGGTCTGCGCGAGCAAGTGGGGGCGATGCACCGGACCTCCGAGCAGCTCCAAAGCGAGACCCGGCAGCTGGTCACCGCGCTGCGCGCCCCGCAGGTCCGCGGCCGGTGGGGCGAGCTGCAACTGGAGCGGATCGTGGAGCTGGCCGGCATGGTCGAACACTGCGACTTCTCCCGGCAGGTCACCGCCACTGACGCCACCGGCGACGACGATGCCTTGGTCCGGCCTGATCTGGTGGTGCGCCTGGCCGGTGGCAAGGTCATCGTGCTGGACGCCAAGGTGCCCTTCGGGGCTTACCTGGAGGCCGTCGAGGCCACCGACCCGGACCGCCGCGCCGATCGGCTTGCCGCGCACGCACGGCACCTGCGCGCGCATGTCGATTCGCTGGCACACAAGTCGTACTGGCAACGGTTCGAAGCCACCCCGGAGTTCGTGGTGTTGTTCGTCCCGGGCGATCCGTTCCTCGAGGCGGCGCTGCAGTCCGATCCGGCGTTGCTCGAGCACGCCTTCGAGCGCAACGTCGTGATCGCTACCCCGACCACCCTGATCGCGCTGCTGCGGACAGTGGCCTACACCTGGCGGCAGGAGTCGCTGGCGCGCAACGCCGCGCGGGTGCATGAACTGGGCCGCGAGCTGCATTCCCGGCTAGCCACGATGGGCGGCCACGTGGCACGGCTGGGCAAGCAACTCGGTGGCGCGGTGGAGGCCTACAACCGCACGGTGACGTCGCTGGAGTCGCGAGTGCTGGTCACTGCCCGCCGCTTCGGTGAGCTCGGTGTGGTCACCGAACCGCTCGATGCGCCCGAGCAAGTGGAGCGCAGTCCCCGCATTGTGCAAGCGGTGGAACTCGTCGCGTCGGCGACGGACTCGCTCGTCGCATTGGAGCCTGGACAACGCGCACCGGACGGCCGGGGCGACGCGCACTCGGGCCACGAGGTGGATCCCGACCACACAGGTGAGAGCTGGATGTGGGTCAACGAGACGCTGCACCAGACGCGGGGCGACGACCAGCGGCGGTCTACTGTGAACGAGTGACGGGGACCCGAACCCGCAGCACCGCCCAGCGCAGGTCTTGGGACGAGCGCGCTTTGCTGCCCGATCGCGTCGGGATCCCGTGGTGGGCGGCGGCCTTCTGCGCCCTCGGACTCGCCGCGATCGGCGCGTTCGCGGATATGGAACGGCTCAACCGGCTGGGCATGGTGTTCGAGGTCTGCTATTTCCTCGGTTGCCTGCTTGCCGTGGTGGTAGTGCAGCGCAAGGGTCTGTTCGGCCCGATGGTGCAGCCACCGCTGATCCTCGCGGTGACAGTGCCGGGCGTTATCCTGGCCATCGGCTCGTATCCCACCGGCGGAAGCATGGTCGCCACCGCGCTGGCGGTCGGCACTCCGTTGATCAACGGCTTCCCCGCCATGGCGATCACCACCGGGTTCACCGTAGCCATCGGCATCCTGCGACTGATCACCCAACGACGCCCGACCTCGCGTCATGATCTCTGAGCGGATCCTCAGTTCGAGCGCTTGAGCTCGCGCGGCAGCGAGAACACCAGCCTCTCTTCCGCGGTGACGACCTCTTCGACGTCGGAGTACCCGTGCTCGGTCAGAAAGTCCAGCACCCCCCGCACCAGCACCTCGGGCACCGAGGCCCCACTGGTAACACCCACCGTCTCTGCCCCGTCCAGCCATGCGGGATCGATTTCCCGGGCGTAATCCACCAGGTACGCCAGCCGCGCACCGGCGCCCAGCGCCACTTCGACCAACCGCACCGAGTTCGACGAGTTACGCGAACCGACGACCAGCACCAGGTCGCACTGTGGCGCCATCGCCTTCACGGCCACTTGCCGGTTTTGGGTGGCGTAGCAGATATCGTCGCTGGGCGGATCGGTCAACTCGGGGAACCGTTGTCGCAGCCGAGCTACTGTCTGCATGGTCTCGTCGACTGACAGCGTCGTCTGGGACAGCCACACCACCCGCGACGAGTCTCGTACGGTGACCGAGTCCACCGCGTCCGGTCCGTCGACGAGCTGAACGTGCCGGGGTGCCTCCCCGGCGGTGCCCTCGACCTCCTCATGACCCTCGTGACCGATCAGCAAGATGTCGTAGCCGTCACGGGCGAACCGCTTGACCTCCTGATGTACTTTGGTCACCAGCGGGCAGGTGGCGTCGATCGTGCGCAAGCCACGGGTCGCAGCCTGCGCGTGCACCGCCGGGGACACGCCATGTGCGGAGAAGACCACGACGGCGCCGGCGGGCACCTCATCGGCCTCGTCGACGAAGACCACCCCACGGCCCTGCAGGGTCTCCACCACGTGCCGGTTGTGCACGATTTCCTTGCGCACGTATACCGGCGCTCCGTGCGCCTCGAGGGCCTTCTCTACCGTGACCACTGCGCGGTCGACCCCGGCGCAGTATCCGCGGGGTTTGGCCAGCAGCACACGCTTGGTCATGCCGTCCACCCTACGGGCGTGGCAAAGCAGGTCTGACAGCAAACCGATCTCACACCCGGGTAGGCATAATGCCGGTGGCTGGGGCAGGCTTGACAACCATGAGCGACTTACCCCTGCCGGTTCGTGTCGCCGTGGGCCTGGCGCTCACCGCTGTCGAGCAGGCCCGCAAGCTACCTGAGCAGTTCGCCGATCTCCCTGTGACGGCCGCCAGCCGGGCAGTGCAGGCCGGGATGCGGGTGCAGCAACGGGTCACCGAGCTGGCGATCAAGGGCGACGAGGTGCTTTCGCTGCTCCGTCCGGTAGAGGACACCCCGTCATGGGCCACCTTCGACGAGGACGACAAGCTTGCTGAACCCGACTCTGCGGTGGCACGCACCCCGGGCAGCATCCCGGCGGCCCGGGACGGCGAGATCGACGAGGCCGACGTCGCCCATGCCCTGACGCCCCCGCGCTCGACTGCCAGCACCGCGAGCCCCGATGCCGGTCTGACTGGGCCGGCGCTGACTGGCTACGACGAACTGTCATTAGCCCAACTGCGCGGCAAGCTTCGGGAGCTGTCACTGCCCCAGCTCGAGGAAATGCTGGACTACGAACACGTCCACCAGGACCGTCCCGCGTTCGTCACCCTGCTATCGAACCGGATCGCCACTGTCCGCTCCCAAAAAACAGAATCACAGTGACCGAAACCTCAGTGACCAAGCCGGCCGAAGGGACCGGCCCCTCGGAAGCGACCGGACCCACCACCACGGCGGAGGCACCCTGGCCGGTCCGCACC
>JAODNG010000227.1 GCA_025465385.1 Pseudonocardiales bacterium | reverse complement strand
GGGCCGCGCCGTGCGGGTGATCGAGGACGTCATCCAGACCGACGCCGCGCTCCACCCGGGCAACTCCGGCGGCGCACTGGCCAACGCCAGGGCCGAGGTGGTCGGGATCAACACTGCCGTCGCTGGTATCGGGCTCGGGATGGCAGTGCCGATCAACGCCACCACCCGCCGGATCATCGGCGCCCTGCTCGCCGACGGCCGGGTGCGCCGCGGTTACCTCGGGCTCGTCGGGACGCCCGCCCCGCTGCCCGGACCGGTCGCCCAACGCACCGGTCAGACGTCGGGACTGCGTCTCGTGGAAGTCATCCCGGGAAGTCCCGCCGCCCGGGCCGGACTGCACTCCGGGGACATCGTGCTCAGCGCCGGGCGCAAGCCCGTCACCGACGCCCAGGGTATCCAGCGCCAGTTGTTCTCCGAGTCCATCGGCACCACCCTGCCGATCACCGTGCTACGCAACGGCGCGATGGTGGATGTGATCACGGTGCCCACCGAGCTCGTGGCGAGCTAGTCACGCCCGGGACACGCCGTGACAGATCGGGTGCCCGCGATGACGGCGGGTGTGCGACTATCGCGCGCAGTCTCTAGGAGCGGGAGCAAGCTATGACGACGTCGCTGGAACGCGGACGGTACGACTGGCCGTGGCGGGGCGGTCCTGGATTCGTCACCCCGGACGGCTCCCAGATCGTCCTGCACGGTCGTGCGCTTGACCTGTCCAGGCCCTGGTCCTGCGGGTTCATCGGTGTGGTCCGTGGTATCCGCCGATCCTTCACCGTCGCCGAGGCTGGCGCTTTTGACTGGCACGCCATGTTCACCACGATTCCCGATCAGCTGCTCCGCCAACCCTACAACGCCGGTGAGCTGGTCATCGGCATTCGAAACAAGGCCAACGATTATCGGGCAGCCTGGCGTGGGCCGTGGTTCGAGCTGCACACCCGAGGCAGCGGTTCGCCGGACGGAATCAGCACGATTTTCGACGCGTTCCGGCTGACGGACACCCCGCTGGGGTTACTGGCCGCGCCACGCAGCGCCAGACAGGCCCAGCTGGAACCGGTCCGGGTGGCCAAGGAGATCCCCGGGATCGGCTATCTGACGATCGAACGCCCCGGCGCAAGCCAGCTCGTGGTCCCCGACTTCCGGGGTCACCTGACCCAGCATGGCGAGCTGTGGCGCGAGCCGCTCGGGCCCGGCGCGCAGGGTCGATCCCGGTCCGACGCCCTGATCCTGGCCACTCCCACAGCGATCACGAGGCTGGTCCCCGGACCATCTGACACCACGGACCCTAACGAAGCGTTAGCCTTTCTCGACGACTTGAACGTGATTTGGGAGCCCGCATGATTCTGCTGGGGGTGCCCGTGCTCGCAGGCGCATTCCTCCTCGTAGAGGCGGGTCTGGAGCACATCAGGGCACCCAGGATGTTGGCTCGCGCAGCCGGCACCGGGTTGGTGGCCGCGCGTGCCATCGCGGCCGTCGAATTCATCATCGGGGTGCCCTCGGTAGCAGCGGTGGTCTTCGGTACCGCCGAGTTGCGATGGGCGCTGGCCGCCCAGACAGCAATGTACGTGGCCTTCGCCGCGCACCTGTCGTGGCGCCGCTACCGGCGCGACGAGTCGGATTGCGGCTGCAACCGGATGGGTACCCAGGTCGGTCCCGGTGGGATCGCCCGGGCCGTCGTGCTGGCGGCCGCCACGTGTGCCGCGACCACCCTGTATCCGGCGGCCGCTCTGCCCGGTGGAGGCATCGCGGTCCTGCTGGTCGCCTGCGCTGCGGTGGTGGCCGTGTTGCTGTACACGCTGCCGGCGGCGGTCGACGGGCGTGCAGCGTGAGCGCGCTCACCGCTGCACTCGTGCTGAGCTGGGGCTGCCTGGCGGTACTGGCGCTGGCGATGGCCGGGATCTTGCGGCAGCTGCGAGAGCTACAGGCCGAGGTCGCCCAGCTCAGCGCGCCACCATGGCGAGCCGCAGCGGGCCGCCGGGTGGCGGAGTTGGCCGGCGCGGATCCTCTGATCCTGTTGGTACTCGACCCCGGGTGCAGCTTCTGCGACGCGGTGCACGAGCCGTTCACCCGGCTGGCCGGCGAGCATCCCGGTACCCGGTTCGAGGTGCTGTCACCGCGAACCCGGTGGGCTGACACACCGAACATCCGGTCCAGGGTCGACCCCGACCTCGTCAGTGAACTCGATCTGCCATGGGCACCGGCGCTGCTGCACGTCGGCGCCGACGGCACGGTGCTGGCCGGACAGCCAGTGCCGTCCCCGGAGCTTCTCGACGAGCAGGTGATGACCCTGCTGAACACCGCCCTGCACCGGCAAGGAGCGTGATGATCCAAGCTGACATCCCGCGGGTCGACCAGCCCGGTTCCGGCCTAGCGCCCCGCAGTGTGCAGTTTCGCGACGTCGCACCGACGGTGCGCCGTCGGGGGTTTCTGGCCGTCGTCGGCACCGCCGGTATGACCTTGGGGCTCACCGTGCTGGGATGGATCCCGCTGGCCCGTCCGGCCAGAGCAGAGCAAGGTAGCGAATATCTCGACTGCGGGCACTACCGGCACCGTCCCGGCTCCCCGATCTGCTACGGCGCTCCCTACTCCGCTTCCTACTGCGGCTCCGACCGGTGGTTCAAAAGCGGCTGTTTCGGAAACTGGAAGGATGGCCTCGACTGCTACCAACCGCGCACGATCTGCCGTGCCGGCGGCGAGGCCCGCAACGGCTGGCGCTGGAAGGACGGCAATACCGTCTACCGCTGCGCCGACGGCGAGGTCCACTACAGCGGGGCGCCGAACTTGGAACAGCTGATCTGCAGCGCGACGCTGTCCGAATGACCAGGACGCCGCAACGATGACCTCCCAATCGATCAGCACGCGAGTGCGGCGGGGCGCATTCGGTCCCCTACTGGTGACCGGCGTATTGGCGGTGCTGGCCGCCGCCGCGGCGGCACCAGTGGCACCCGGAGGTTGGCTACTGGCCTGGCTGTTGCTGGGTCTGACCGCTGGTTACGCGCTGTCCGGCTCGGCATGAAGCACTAACTCGGCGTATCTGCTGAGCTCGCCGGTCTGGCGGGATTCGTCACGGGCCTATTTCACCGTCGGGCTACTCGTCGGAGGTCTGACGATCGGCGCACTGGCGGTGGCACTGGGCAGCCTGGTGCGACCGGCAGTACCGCCTGTTGTGCGAATAAGCCTGGTCGTCGTGACCGCGCTGTTCGTGCTCGCCGGCGAGTGCGGGCTGCATCGCGTGGCGCTACCGCACCGGCGAGCCCAGGTGCCCTCGACCGTGATCGGTACCGGTGGGCAAGCCGGGGCGCTGCAGTTCGGCTTCGAGATGGGGACCGGCGTGCGCACCCATATGCCGAGCAACCTGCCCTACCTGCCGCTGGTCACGGTGCTGCTGGTGGGCAACTGGGTCGCGGCGCTGTTGGCGGGACTGGGTTTCGGCCTCGGACGCGCCGCCATGGCACTGGGTCGCCACCACAGCGGCGATGCCGCCTGGTGGGACCGCCAGTGGCGGCACCACCAGCGGTCACTGCGGATCACCCTCACACTGGCCGCCACCCTGCTGGCCACGCTGATCACTCTGTCCTGACCGCCTGGCGCGCAAACGCGAATGCACTGGAGGGCCAGCGCGACGGATTGCGGGGCTCGACTTACGAGGGGTCGATATCGGAGTCGTGGAGGAGGTCGTCTGCGTGCAGGGCGCGGCGCAGGCGTCGGCCGATCAGTGACTCGAGCCGGGCTGGGGGGATCCCGCCGGCCGGCTTCTTGGCGGCCAGGTCGCTGGCGCCGAGCACATGTCCGGCCGGTAAGGCGCAGCGGGCCACCAGGGAACGACCGAACAACGCGCGCATCGGCGCGAGCTCGGTCGCGACCTCGTCCTTGTCGACAGGCGCCGCGAGCGCCGACTCGATATGGCGGACGCCCTCGACGAGCAGGCGCAGTTCGCCGGTAGTCACCGAGGCCGCCACGTCGGGGCCGAACATCTCCCGAGAAAGCGTCACGTGTACCTCGATCACCCGCCCACCGAGCGCGACCGCGGCCAGCGCCGGGAAGATCGTCCCCGAATGGTCGGACAACCCGGCCGCGCAGCCGTATCGCTCCCGGATCTCACCCAGAACGTTGAGGCCGACCCGCTGCGGTGCCACCGGATAAGCCGACCTGCACTGCAGGACCGCCAGCGGCCCGGCACCGCCCTGCCGCAGCCGGGCGACCGCGCCGTCGAGCTCGGTCCAGCCGCTCATCCCGCTGGACAGCAGCACCGGCGCCCCGGTCTGAGCCACCGCATCCAGCAGCTGCGGGTTGGCGACCTCACCGGAGGCAACCTTCCAGGCTGCGACGCCGACGCGGCGCAGCAGCTCGACCGCTTCCAGGGAGAACGGGGAGCTCATGAACGCCAACCTGCGATCCAGTGCGTGCTGTCGAAGACCCGCCCAGGCCTGCGGGGAGAACTCAATCCGCTTCCAGTACTCGTACCGGGTGTCGTCGGCGTAGCTGAACTTGACCCGCCACGGCTCGTCGGTCCGGCTCTCGGCGGACGCGATGTGGGTCTGAAACTTCACCGCATCGGCACCCGCGTCAGCGATCGCGTCGATGAACGCATGCGCTGTACCCAGGCTGCCGTCGTGGGCCTGGCCCACCTCCCCGATCAGCGCGACATGGTGGTCCCATTCGAGTACAGTCACGCTACGCAGTCCTCGGCATTCTCGAACGGATGAAAAACATGACACAAACGGTGGCTAACGAACGGATTGCTGCGCTCGGTTACGATTATGGTGGGCAAGCCCCCCTGCCAGTCTCGGAGTGCAACCTTTGCGAGTCGCGGGAACACGCCGTCGAGGTCGCCGAACGTGATCGTTACGGCTATCCGGCTACCTTCGTGGTGTGCCGCCGTTGCGGGCTCGGCTACCTCTGCCCCCGGCTCAGCGCCACCCAGTACGCGCACTTCTACTCCGAAATCTATCGCCCGCTGGTGTCGGCCTACCACGGCCGCCGCATCGACGCCGAGACCGTGCAGCGGGAGCAGCGCGACTACGCCGCCGGGCTTGCCGCCTTCCTGCTCCCCCTGCTGCCGTCGTCGCCGCGCACGATTCTCGACATCGGCGGCTCAACGGGAGTGGTCGCCAGCGTACTGGCGGCACGCTGCAACGCGCGCGCGACCGTCCTGGACCCGAGCCCGGATGAACTCGCTGTGGCGCGGGCCAGCGGTATGGAGACGATTGCGGGGTTGGTCGAGGACTTCGATCCGGGTGAGCGCAGCTGGGATCTGGTGTTGCTATGCCAGACGATCGACCACCTCCTCGACGTCCGCGGGACACTGGCGGCGCTGCGCCGCATGACAGCCGTCGGCGGACGCGCGTTCGTTGACATCGTCGACGTCGATGTCCTGGTGGACCGGACTGGCGATATCGAACGGGCGGTCAAGATCGATCACCCGTACTACCTGACCCGCCCCACTGCCGCGGCGTTGTTCACCCTCACCGGTTTCACGATCGTCGCTGAGCGACTCACCGATGACGGTCATCGAGGCTTCGTGCTGGCCCGGGGCCCCGCCCGCGAACCCAACTGGCCAGTGCTGCAGGCCAGTGCAGCGCAGTTCGTCGCCAACGTCAGCTGACTGGGACCGGCGATCGGACAGCTAGAGTCACCGACGTGCTTGATCGTCGCAAGAAGATCTGCGTCGTCGTCGCCAGCCGGGCCAATCTGGCCCGGATCACCACGCTCCTCGAGGCGGTGCGCGATCATCCCGCCTTGGAGCTGCAAGTGATCGCCGCCGCCTCCGCGTTGCTGGAACGGTTCGGTTGTGCAGTGGACATCCTCGAAGCCGCCGGGTTCATCCCCGACGCCAAGATCCCCTTCATCATCGAGGGCCAGACACCGGCGATGATGGCCCGATCCACTGGCCTAGGCCTGCTGGAATTGCCGACGGCGTTCGAGCGCCTGGAACCCGACGTCGTGGTCACCGTCGCAGACCGCTTCGAGACGATCGCGACAGCCATCGCCGGTGCCTACATGAACATTCCGGTCGCCCACACCCAGGGTGGCGAGGTGTCCGGATCGATCGATGAGAGTGTCCGGCACGCGATTACTAAGCTGTCCCACGTTCACTTCCCGGCGACCGAGCTCAGCGCGCGCCGCGTCATCGCGATGGGTGAGGACCCGCGGTATGTGTTCAACGTCGGCTGCCCGTCGATCGACCTGGCCGCCCGCGCCCGCCCTGGGTCCCGCCGCGACGCGCTGATCGAGCACTGCGGTGCCGGTTCACCGATCGATCCGGAGCTGCCCTTCCTGCTGGTGATGCAACATGGCGTCACCACCGAGTACGGCCACGGTCTCGATCAGATGACCGCGACGTTGCGCGCGATCTCGTCGATCGGGATGCAGGCGCTGGTCTTCTGGCCGAACGTTGACGCCGGCAGCGCCGAGGTCGCCACCGCTATCCGGCAGTTCCGCGAGGAGGCCCTGGCCGCCCGCTGCCAGTTCTTCTGCAACCTCCCAGCCGAGGACTTCGCCCGGCTGATGATTCATTGCGCTTGCATGATCGGCAACTCGTCGGCTGCGCTGCGCGAGGGCGCATTCCTCGGCACGCCAGCTGTCAACGTCGGCACCCGCCAGCGCGACCGGGAATGTGGTGCCAACGTGGTGTTCACCTCACACGATCCCGGCGACATCACTGCGGCGATCCGGGCTCAGCTTGCACACGGGCGTTATCAGCGCAGCAATCTGTTCGGTTGCGGAACCGCGGGGCGCGACATCGCCGACGTGCTGGCTACGGTCAATCCCCCCGTACAGAAGCGCCTACACTACGACTCCGCCGCCCTGCTCGGCGTCCGCACCGCGTGCAGCTGAGTTCTCTTAACCCCAGACGCCGACCCCTCGCACGCCGTGAATCGTGCCGTCGGCCTTGATCCGGCTGAAGCCTAAATGAGGGACTAGCACGCCGGGGATGCGAACCGAGCCGTCGGCTTGCTGGCATTGCTCCAGGATTGCGACCAGCGTGCGACCGATGGGAAGCCCGGAACCGTTGAGGGTAGCAGCGAAGCCGCGCTTGCCCTCCTTTGTCTTGGTGCGGATACCAGCTCGCCGTGCCTGGAACATCCCGCAATCCGACACACTGGCGATTTCACGGTAGCGCTGCTGGCTGGGCAACCACACCTCAATGTCGTAGGTGTACTGCGCGGAAAAGCCGATATCGCCGGCGGGAAGCGTGACGACGCGGTACGCCAGGCCCAGTTCCTGCAGGCAGGTCTCCGCGTGGCTGAGCATGATCTCCAGCTCGTCCGCAGAGCGCTCCGCGTCGACGACCCGCACGAGTTCCACCTTCGAGAACTGGTGCAATCTGATCAGTCCGCGGGTATCCCGCCCATAGGAGCCTGCCTCACTGCGAAAGCACGGCGTGTGTGCGGTGTAGGCCAGCGGCAGTCCCTCTGCGGGCAGGGTCTCTCCGGCGTGCAGGTTAGTCAGCGGAACTTCCGCAGTCGGGATCAGAAACAACTCGCGTTCGTCGACACCAGTCTTGAACAAGTCTTCTTCGAACTTGGGAAGCTGGCCCGTGCCGGTCATCGTTGGCCGGTTCACCAACGCCGGCAGCGAATACTCGATATAGCCGTGTCGTTCAGTGTGCAATTGCAGCAGGAACGCGGCGATGGCCCGTTCCAGCTGCGCACCAGGCCCCTTGAGGATGGCGAACCTGGGACCAGCGAGTTTCGTCGCTCGCAGGAAGTCGAAGATCCCAAGACGCTCACCGATGTCGACGTGGTCGGCAACCTCGAAGTCAAAGGTAGGAATATCGCCCCAGGTACGCACTTCGACGGCGAATTCGTCGGAGTTGCCGTCAGGAAGGCGGTCGTCCGGCAGGTTCGGAATACCGAGAAGAAAGTCCTGGAGATCGGCTTCGAACTGCCGATGCTGATCTTCGGTCTGCTGGATCTCGGTCTTCAGCGCCCGAGCGCGTTCCCGCAACTCAACGACGTCCTCCCCGGCCCGGGCTTTCGCCTGCACCTGGTTGGCGACCTGCTTGGCCTCCCTGCGAGCGTGGTCAATCCGTTGGATCGCCGACGTGCGCTGAGTCAGCAGCTTGTCAAGCTGCCCGAGGTCGAGCTCATAGCCTCGCCGAGCGAGTTTGCGCACGGCCTCGGTGGCCGGGTCGAGGAGAACCCGAGGATCGTGCATGCGCGCTCCCGTGCGTTGACCTGGCGGCCGGATAGCGGACTGACTTCGCACCGTGAGCGTAGCCAACCCGGCCACACGCACGGACGTGACCAGAGCGATATTGCAAGTCTATCGCTGTATGTGAGTGTCGTGAGTTGGAGGCTACCGACATTGTGCCCGCCTCGAACGTCGGTGAGGTGATGGAACCCCCTGTGAGTGGCCCTAACCCTAGAGTCGCGCGGCGGACCGGGAACGCAGCCGGTTGCGAGTGTCCAGGATCCGATCGGCATGCGGCTCGAAGAGTTCCCAGTCGATCGCATCGTGGTCGGCGAGCACGATCACCAGATCGGCGTCGACGATCTGACCCGGCTCGCACGGCACCATGCGGATGTAGCCGGGGACCGCGTCAGCGCTGATAAGGGGATCGATCACGCGGAGATCAGCTCCCAAATCCGCAAGTTTCTTGGCGACTGCGACGGCCGGTGATTGCCTGGTGTCCCGCGAGTTTCGCTTGTACGCCAGCCCCGCCAGGAGGATCCTGCTGCCGTTGACGGACTTGCGCTGCTGGTTGAGGTGGGTGACCACGCGCGAAACCACATGGTCAGGCATGCCATCGTTGACGTCGTTGGCGATATCGACGAAACGGAAGGTCCGGCCTAGGGATCGCCGCGCCTGCCATGACAGGTAGGACGGATCGATCGGCAGACAATGCCCACCGACCCCGGGCCCCGGCGTGAACCTCATGAACCCGAACGGCTTAGTCGCAGCCGCCTCGACCACCGACCACACGTCGAGCCCGAGGTCGTGGCAGTACACTGCGAGCTCGTTGACCAGGGCGATATTGACGTGCCGGAACGTGTTCTCCAGCAGCTTGGCCAGCTCAGCCTCCCGAAGCCCGGGCACCGGTACCGTCTGCTCGACGAGCCGATCATAGAAGTCCTGCAACGCGCGCAGCGAGGCCTGGTTCACTCCCGCAATGATCTTCGGAGTGTTCTGGAACCGCCAGATCTGGTTTCCCGGGTCGATGCGCTCGGGGCTGTAGCCGGCGAAGAACTGCGCCCCCGCGCGCAGACCCGAACCGGCTTCGAGGATCGGGATGAAGATCTCCTCGGTGGTACCGGGGTAGCTCGTGGACTCAAGGATGACGCAGCATCCAGGCGTGATGTGCGGAGTGATAAGGACCGCGGCATCTTCGACATAGCTCAGGTCGGGTGCGCCGTCACGCAAGGGGGTCGGTACGCACACCACTGCGACATCGAAGCCGGCCAGCGCCGCCGAATCGTCGGTAGGCAGGTAACGGCCAGTGCTCATCGCGATCGCGAGGTCACGGTCAGTGATATCGTCGATAAACGTTTCAGATTTGCGTAAGCAATCAATGCGCGTCTTGTCGATGTCGAATCCGACGACCTCGAAACCGACCTCAACAGCACGAATAGCAACCGGTAGGCCCACGTAACCTTGACCGATTACGACGACGCGCCGCGGCTCGCCGCCAGAAATGTCGTACATGGAAGCCCCCGAGGTCAGTTGTCACCGTAAGCGACTACCCGAATACTAGTGGTGTCGCGCCCGCCGTCAGCTAGCACCTTTTGCGGGTTCGCTCTTGATAGCGCTACGGTCGGGCAGGTCAATTGAACACGCGGGAGCTCGTACCGAAATGGGCTGAGAGGGCAGCTGGACAAACGTCCGGGGCTGTCGACCGCAGAACCTGTCCGGGTAATGCCGGCGTAGGAAGGGCGATCCATGACAACCTTGCACGACCGCACCGTCAAGCCCGCCGTGACCACTGGCCCCATCACCGGGTCGCGGAAGATCTACCGTGAGGTGGCCGGCGGCCTGCGGGTGCCCGCGCGCCGGGTGGACCTGACCAACGGCGAACACTTCGACCTCTACGACACCTCGGGTCCCTACACCGATCCGCAAGCTTGCATCGACGTCCACAACGGACTCCTACCGTTACGCGCTCCGTGGATCGCGGCCCGCCAGCCGGTGGGCGGCGCGGCCACCCAGCTCGCCTGGGCTCGTGCGGGCATCGTCACGCCCGAAATGAAGTTTATCGCCGCCCGCGAGGCCCTCGACGTCGAGTTGGTGCGGGCCGAGGTGGCTCGCGGGCGTGCGGTGATCCCGGCGAATCACCGGCACCCGGAATCCGAACCGATGATCATCGGGAAGAAGTTCCTGGTGAAGGTCAACGCCAACATCGGCAACTCGGCGGTCACCTCCTCGATCGAAGAGGAGGTGGACAAGATGGTGTGGGCCACCCGGTGGGGCGCTGACACGATCATGGACCTGTCCACCGGCAAGCGGATCCACGAGACCCGGGAGTGGCTGCTGCGCAACTGCCCCGTCCCGGTGGGCACGGTGCCGATTTACCAGGCGATGGAGAAGGCCAACGGGGACCCGGCGGCGCTGACTTGGGAGATCTACCGGGACACCGTGATCGAGCAGTGCGAGCAGGGCGTGGACTACATGACCGTGCACGCCGGAGTGCTGCTGCGCTACATCCCGTTGACCGTTCGTCGGATCACCGGCATCGTCTCCCGGGGCGGATCGATCATGGCGGCCTGGTGCCTCGCGCATCACCGCGAGTCATTCCTCTACGAACACTTCGAGGAGCTGTGTGAAATCCTGCGCCGCTACGACGTCACGTTCTCTCTCGGCGACGGCCTGCGTCCCGGTTCCATCGCCGACGCGAACGACCAGGCGCAGCTCGCCGAGCTCAAGACGCTCGGGGAGCTGACCCAGATCGCCCGGCGCCACGACGTGCAGGTGATGATCGAGGGCCCTGGACACGTGCCGATGCACAAAATCATCGAAAATGTGCGTCTGGAAGAGGAATGGTGCGACGAGGCGCCGTTTTACACCCTGGGTCCGCTGGCGACGGATATCGCGCCGGCTTATGACCACATCACCTCGGCGATCGGCGCAGCGATGATCGCCCAAGCCGGAACCGCGATGCTGTGCTACGTCACCCCCAAGGAACACCTGGGCCTACCCGACCGTGACGACGTGAAAACCGGCGTGATCACCTACAAGATCGCCGCTCACAGCGCCGATCTGGCCAAGGGCCATCCGGGTGCCCAAGCCTGGGACGACGCCCTGTCCACCGCCCGGTTCGAGTTCCGCTGGCACGATCAGTTCGCGCTGGCGCTGGACCCGGATACCGCGCGGTCCTATCACGATGAGACGCTGCCGGCCGAACCCGCGAAGACGGCGCATTTCTGCTCGATGTGTGGGCCTAAGTTCTGCTCGATGCGCATCTCCGCCGACGTTCGGGCCTACGCTGAAGAGCACGGACTGTCTACTGTGGAGGCCCTAGAGGCCGGTATGGCTGAGAAGTCCGAGGAGTTCACCGCGGCCGGCGGGAAGGTGTACCTACCAGTGACCGAAGCGTGATCGCTGGGCCCCCCGTCGCGCTGACTATCGCGGGATCGGACTCCGGCGGTGGGGCCGGGTTGCAGGCTGATCTGCGCACGTTCACCGTCTGTGGCGTGCACGGTTGCGTCGCGGTCACCGCGGTGACGGTGCAGAACTCGGTGGGTGTAGCGGGTTTCGTAGAAGTCCCACCGTCCACTGTGGCTGATCAGATCCGGGCAGTGGCGACCGATATCGGAATTGCCGCGGCCAAGACCGGCATGCTCGCCAGCGCGGCGATCATCTCGGCGGTGGTCGAGGTCTGCGACGACATCGGCATCGGTCGCTCGGTGCCGTTGGTGGTCGATCCGGTGGCCGCGTCCATGCACGGCGATCCGCTGCTGGCCAACGACGCTTTGACGGCGTTGCGCTCAGAGTTGCTTCCGCGGGCCACCCTCGTCACTCCAAACCTCGACGAGGTGCGCCTGCTGGTTGGCGTGGACGTCGGATCCCACGCGGAGCAGCACGAGGCTGCGCGCGCGCTGCATGCGTTGGGATCCCGGTGGGTCCTGATCAAGGGCGGGCACCTATCTGACGGCGCTGACGATGAACTGTGCCTGGACCTGCTGTATGACGGCACCGACTTCACCGAGTTCACCGGACCCCGGCTAGCTACCCCACACACCCACGGCAGCGGCGACTCACTCGCCGCGGCGATCACCTCCGCGCTTGCCCGCGGCGCCGCAATGCCCGAGGCGGTCGGCTACGGCAAGCGCTACATCAAGCAGGCGATCGCCCACGCCTACCCGCTCGGCGCAGGAATCGGCCCAGTCTCCCCGTTCTGGCGCGTCCAGCCCCCGTGGGATTCCGCCACCCACCAGGGTTACTGAACGATCGGTGGACGCGCGCACCGGCGGGGCCGTGGACGGCCTCAGGGAAACGAGTGCCTGCGCGACGGCGTCCGCGCGAGCCTCGGCGAGATCCGGCCAGTAGACGATGTTTTCGCCATCGCACTGGCGTTATGCCACAGTGCAGCGATCGGTTGACGTAGACAGCCCGTTACCGTCGTGGCCTCGTCACGTCGCGAAACGGGCGGCCGAGCGCTCGCGGGCCTTGGCAGCTTCGACGTCCCGATCCTTCGGCGGTGCCGACGTCACCAGCTCGTCGAGCAGGCGCATCGAAACCTCGGCGACAGCGTCGACCGCCCGTTCGAACGCTGCCTCATTGATCCGCGACGGCTTGGTGCAGCCGCTGATCTTCCGCACGTACTGTAACGCGGCGCTGCGGACCTCATCCTGTGTCGCAGGCGGGTCGAAGTTGTGCAGCGGGCGGATATTGCGGCACATATCGACATCTTAGAGCTGCGGAACGTCGGCTACCGATCCGAACGATCGGGGCAGCGTGGCGTCGACGAGCCGGCGCAGCAGAACGCAGGGTGGTACTACGGCGCGACCACGAACACGTCGAGGCGGCGTGGTCCGTGCACCCCGGAGACACGCACCATCTCGATGTCCACGGTCGCGGACGGGCCGGAGAAGAACGTCAAGGGTCGGCTCGGGTTGAGGCGCGCGATCGCCTCGGGGAATGAGGAGACCACCTGCTCGGCGCGTACCACGCACAGGTGGTAATCCGGTAGCAGCGACAGCGCGCGGCGGCCCATTCCGGCGGTCCCGTCCAGCGCAATTGTTCCGGTTGCAGCGACGGCCAGCGCGCAAGTTGTGATCACTCCGTCCGCACTGTCAAGCGCCGCGTTGCTCAGCGGTGGGTGATCGCCCAGCGCTTCGACGCCGGTGACCCAGTCCGGCGGGATGCCGGCCGGTACCACCAGCCGCCGCACCTCCCGCTGGGCCAGCCGACGCTGCACGGCGGCGGCCACCCCGTCTACGGCGCTATGCAGCACCGTGGCGTCGTAGTCGCAGAGCCGGTTGAGGAAGGCTTCCAGGTCGTCGTCGGTGCTGGTGCGGTAGTCGCGTAGTACCGGCACCGACTCCGGTGTACCGGCCAGCGCGGCCCGCACCCGGCCTAGCACGACGTCGCGTGACGAGGTCACTCGCGGGTCTCCTTGTGTTCCTGTACCCACCACTGCCGGAAGGTCTGGGCCGGCGGGCGGGGGAAGTCGCGCGAGC
>JAODNG010000211.1 GCA_025465385.1 Pseudonocardiales bacterium | reverse complement strand
ATCGACCTGTCCCGCCTGCGCTGAACACAGACGGCCTACGTCACCGTCTTCCCGACCGCGCTAGCCATTGCCGGCGGTTGGCCGTCGGCGCGACTGGTGCTTTACGGAGCCGACGGCAACAAGCGCTCGATGCTGCTGGGCGCGCGAATACCAGATACCGTCCAGTTGACTTCCGACCTGGCGTCAGCCCGGGCGCTCTTTGACCGGCGGCCTCCCCGAGTACGACGCCACCGCGACCTACCGATGCACAGCGCCGCTGCGGGAGCCGCGAGACGGTTCGTGCGAGAATCCTGCGAGATCTGGGCGGTGGCTCCGGCGATCCGGGAAGTTGCCGAACTACTGTCGAGCGAGCTAGTGAGCAATGCTGTCGAACATGCCCACAGCTCCAGCCGGATCACCGTTACCGGCACTGGATCGGCGTTGCGTGTCTCGGTCCGAGATTACAGCCGGACACCCATCCCGCGGCCACGGCCGATAGACATCGGCGCGTTCCGCGGCCGGGGCCTGCATCTGGTAGCAGGGTTGTCCCAGAGCTGGGGAGTGCATCAGCACTCAGATGGCAAGACGATCTGGATTAACCTGCAACTCGATGCACCGGAATAGGCTCGATTCATCCGAATAGCATTCGGCCGTATCAAATCCGCTTGTGCGGTAGCCGCGGTGCTGCGATGCTTACTTAGCCCAAACGGGCGACGATGGGCGGGCGGCCGCGCGGGGGGTGGGCGGCCGCCCGTCGTCGCTTAGGTTGAGAAGCCCTAGATTGAGAAGCCCTAAGCCGAGACAACCACCGCGTAGCCGCCTAAACCGATCATCCGCTGCCCGGCGATGACCTCGGTCTTAGTGAGCAGCGTGGTGACCGCACCGGTCTCTGGATCGAAATCCACGTCAGTGATCGAGCCGAGCTCCATACCTCGTTCAGTAAGCACTCGCTTGCCCAAGATTTCCAGGTCGTTGTCCTCGGCCCGCTGTTCCAAGCCGTCGCGGGGCGGTCGGATCACCGCATCGGTGGCGACTGTCACCGCGTCGGGCCCGAAGCCACGGACGTCTTCCCAGGCGAGCAGGGTCCCAGCGCCGCGGACCTTGCCCAAGCGCAACAGGGCCACCCTAGCCGGTCCGGGGAGCACGACGAAGCCGTCGACCCTGGCCACCCGGGTCGCGGTGGCGGTGTTCACCACTTCGCGCTTACGCGCCTGGCTGAACAGCATCAGCTGGCCCCCTCTCGTAACCGGGCCCGGAAGGCACCGACGGCCGCGCCGAACCCGGCCAAATCTTCAGAGACGAATTCGGTGGCCGCTGCGGGCACGATGAGGTTTTCGCCGGAGACTGCCACGGTGTCAGGCAGCGGGATGAACACGTGGCGACCCGCCGTGCCGAGCGCCTCGCTGGTCTCGACCTCATAGCCCACCACGTCCAGGCTGGTGCCGCTGTGCAGCACGACGTCCACCACCCGCCCGAGATCACGCCCGTTGTCGGTGAGGACCCGATCCTGCAGCACGTCCGCGTCGCGGGCCTGCTTGCGAGGGGCAAGCTGGTCAGCCGCTATCAGCACGGTCTCGTCGGACACCATCACGGCATCCCGACCGATCCCGTGTACCCCGACCCAGGGCAGCGAATCCTTGCGAGACCGGCTGAACAGTCCCGGATTGCGCAGCGTGAAACCGGCGATCCGGCCGCCGGAACGTTCGAAGACGACGTCTTTGATCTCGGCGATCAGCTCGCCGCTGAGGGTCACCACCGGACGGCCGGTCAACTCACTTGCGCGTAACAGCAACATCGGAGTCGGAGTGGTCACCGAGAGTCACCCCGACCCGGTTCGCTGAGTCCGATCACGCCGCCGCGGCGCCGCTTGCGTTGGACCACAACCGCGAGCACGACCAGCGCCGCGATAATCACCAGCGCCAGGATCACCCAGCCCCACCAGTCCATCCCCACCTCCATACCGTTCCAGGCCCAGGCGCCAGCCTGCGCGCACAGTAACGCGAAGGACTCGTGCTCGCCTGCTGGGGCGTCACCACAGCGGCGGTGAAATTCGCGTTCATTGGACGGGAACCTGGCCCGTCGCGGGCGCGTTGAATCCGGTGACGGCCTGCAACGTCGACCTGGAGGAACACGGTGCGCACCACCAGCAATCCCGCATTCCGCAGTCTTCCCGTCGGGGGCGGTGGATATGCGGGCTTCAACTCGGCCCCCGCGAGATTCCCGGGCGCTGACCCCGGCTATGGCGGTGCCCTGACCACGACTCGACCGATGACCGTCGATGATGTGGTCACCAAGACGGGGATCACCCTGGCGGTGTTGATCGCCACCGGGGTGGCCACCTACCTGAGCGGACTGTGGGGCCTGGCCCTTCCGGCCGCGTTGATCGGCTTCGTGCTCGCGATGGTGGTCATCTTCAAGAAGCTGGTCAGCCCACCGCTGATCCTGGCTTATGCCGCTGTCGAGGGTGTCTTCCTCGGCGGCATCAGCGGAGTCATCGGCCAGTACGTGCAACGCGTGACCGGTAGCAACTCCATTGTGCTCGAGGCGATCACCGGCACAGTGTTGGTGTTCGTCGGGATGCTGGTGGTCTACAAAACCGGGGCGGTACGGGTTACCCCACGATTCACCAAGTGGATCACGGGCGCCCTGATAGGGGTCGTCGGTCTGATGATCGTGAACCTCATCGCGAACTTCTTCATCCCCGGCGGCCTGCACCTGCGTGACGGCGGACCACTGGCGATCCTCTTCAGTCTCGTCGTCATCGGGATTGCGGCATTCAGCCTGCTGCTCGACTTCGACGCTGCCGACCAGGCGATCCGGGCTGGCGCGCCGGAGCGGACTGCGTGGTACATCGCCTTCGGGCTCACCGTGACCCTGGTTTGGTTGTACCTGGAGATCCTTCAGCTGCTGTCCTACCTCCGCGAGTAGCCACCCAGCCATCGGCCGAGTCATCGGTGCAGCCATCGCGCAGCGCCGAGCACAGCGTGGGCAGCAACAACGAGCAGGCGGTTGCGTAGCCGGCAGTCGAGGGATGGAAGTGGTCCCGGCCGAACAGGATATCCGGCTGGGTGCGAAAGTCCCGCCCGAGCAGTTGGGCCAGCGAGACCGGCAGGCCGCCGGCTGCAGATATCGCGTCGTGCTGCAGGCGGGCCAGCGCCCAGCTGGATGTGTGGGCGATGGCCCGCAACGGCTGCGGAATCTGCGGGATGGTGCCGAGATCCGGGCACGTTCCGACGATCACCGTGGTGCCCTCGGCGCGCAATCTCGATACTGCCTCGCCGAGCAGTCTCGCCGATTCCCATGGCGGGATCCGCCGGGTCACGTCGTTGGCCCCGATCATGACCAGGGCTGCGTGCGGCGGGTTGATCAGGGCGGCGTCGACCTGCCCGGCGAGTCGACGGCTGGTGCAGCCGCAGATCGCCAGGGTGTCCAGCTGGACCGGGCGGCCGGAGTTGTTGGCTAGCCCACGGGCCAGCACTACGCCGGGAAGCTGTTCGGGCTGATCGACACCGAGGCCGGCCGCCAACGAGTCACCCAGCATCGCCAATCGCAGCACCGGTGAGTGTCCTACCGCCGAGGCGAGCATGGCGATATCAGGATCCGACGGAGCACGCGGACCGGTCCCATCTGGCAGGTACACCCCGTCTGCCCGGAAGGGCACCCAGCCCGGGATCACGATGTCGCGGCGAGCCCGCCGGCCCTGCTGGCTGAGCATCCCGTAGGCCGCACCGAGCGTGGCGCCGGTAGCAGTCACCACGACGGCCATCGTCTTGATCAGTTGTTGCATCGCTGAAAGACCTCCTCGACGCCGCGCTGCGCAGAGTGACCCCCGTACTCTTGATATACGCCCCGAAGCTCGGGAGCGCGCGTGCACGAGTGAGATCCGCCCTACCCCGCCAGGAGAACCCCGTGCAGTACGCCGAGCACATCATCGATCTGGTCGGCAATACACCGTTGGTCCGGCTGAACGCAGTGGCCCGGGAGGTCGAACCGCTGGTCCTGGCGAAGGTCGAGTACTTCAATCCCGGCGGCAGCGTGAAGGACCGGATCGCGCTGCGGATGGTTGAAGCGGCGGAGCGCTCCGGTGCGCTGCAACCGGGGGGCACGATCGTGGAGCCCACCTCAGGCAACACCGGTGTCGGGCTCGCGCTGGTCGCCCAACGCAGGGGATACCGCTGCCTGTTCGTCTGCCCCGACAAGGTCGGCCAGGACAAGCTCGATGTGCTTAAGGCCTACGGTGCCGAAGTGGTGGTGTGCCCCACCGCCGTCCTCGCCGCCCACCCCGACTCCTACTACTCAGTGTCCGATCGGTTGGCCAAGGAGATCGACGGTGCCTGGAAGCCCGATCAGTACTCCAACCCGGAGAACCCGGCCAGTCATTACCACGGCACCGGTCCGGAACTCTGGGCGCAAACCGTGGGGCGGATCACCCATTTCGTGACTGGCATCGGCACCGGCGGGACGATCTCCGGAACCGGGCGCTACCTCAAGGAGGTCAGCGACGGGCGGGTGCGGGTAGTGGGGGTCGATCCGGAGGGCTCGGTCTACTCGGGCGGCAGTGGCCGGCCCTACTTGGTTGAGGGCGTCGGAGAGGACTTCTGGCCCCGCTGTTACGACCGGACCATCTGCGATGAGGTCATCCCAGTCTCTGACGCCGATTCGTTCACCATGACCCGGCGGCTGGCCCGCGAGGAGGGATTGCTGCTGGGCGGATCCTGCGGGATGGCTGTGGTGGGCGCGCTGCGCGTCGCTGCCCGGGCCGACCCCGACTCGGTGGTCGTGGTGTTGCTGCCCGATGGTGGCCGCGGTTACCTGGGCAAGGTCTTCAACGACTCCTGGATGGCCACCTACGGTTTCCTACCGCCGGACTCCTCCGGAGCGACGGTCGGCGATGTGCTGGTCGGCAAGGATGGCGCCCTGCCCAAGCTGGTGCACACTCATCCGAACGAAACGGTTGCCGAGGCAGTGATGATTCTGCGCGAGTTCGGCGTCTCGCAGCTGCCCGTGGTGGCCGCCGAGCCGCCGGTAATGGCGGCCGAGGTGATCGGCGCGGTCAACGAGCGCACCCTGCTGCAGGCGCTCTTCGCCGGTGATGCGCAGCTCGCTGACCGGATCGAGGCGCACATGGCAGCACCACTTCCGACGATCGGGGCGGGAGAGTCAATCGGCTCGTTGATGCGGGCATTGGCCAACGCCGACGGCGCCATGGTTTTGATCGACGGTAAACCGGCCGGGGTGGTCACTCGTCAAGATGTACTGGGGTTTCTGGCTGGGCGGTGAGTGGCGCTGGAGCGGATCCGCTAACGTGACCGCGCGCGCGTGCGCCAGGCTGTCTTAATGAGGGGGTTGAAGCCGCAGTGACAAGCGCCCAGCCGTCTTCTCAACCAGCAGCCCAGTCGCCTTCCCTGTCCACCCAGTCGGCCGGCGACCAGCCCGTACCCGTCGCGCCGCCGGCCCCTCCGCTGCCTCCGTCGTTAGCAACGACGTGGCCGCCGGTACATGGTCAACCGCCGCAGCCGCCAGCACCGCCCCAATTCGGACGAATGGTGCAATCCGTACCGCCGCCGCAATTCGGTCGGTTACCGCATTCTGTTCAATCGAGAGTACCGACGCGATTGGAAGTACCGGCGCGATTGGAAGTACCGGCGCAATTGGAAGTACCGGCGCAATTGCCAGAACCGGCGCAATTGCCAGAACCGGCGAGATTGGCAGAACTGG
>JAODNG010000181.1 GCA_025465385.1 Pseudonocardiales bacterium | reverse complement strand
GGACCCGGCCTGACCTTCATCGTGCCGCTGGCTGACCGCATGGTGAAGGTCAGCATGCAAACCGTGGTGCACACCATTCCCGCACAAGGCGTGATTACCCGCGACAACGTGACGCTCACCGTGGACGCGGTGGTCTACTTCGCGGTCATCGATCCCGTCAAGGCCATCGTCAACGTGCAGAACTACCACAACGCGGTCTCTCAGGTCACCCGAACCTCGCTGCGTTCGGTGATCGGCCGCGCCGACCTCGACACCCTGCTGTCGAACCGCGAGCAGATCAACGCCGAGCTCAAGGCGGTCATCGACGGACCCACCGAACAGCCATGGGGCCTGCACATCGAACGGGTCGAAATCACGGACATCTCACTGCCGCGCGCAGCCGAGGTCCAACGCGAACGCCGCGCCCGGGTGATCGCCGCCGACGGCGAGTTCCACGCCTGCACCCGGCTCGCCGACACCGCGCCGGCGCCCTGCAATTGAGACTGCTGCAGACCGTCGACGACGTCGCCGCCGCCGAGAAGAACAGCACACGGGTGATGCCCTTCCCGTCGAACTGCTCCGATCCTTCGACCGCGCCACCACCAGCACCGTCCCCTGCAACCGAGGAGGCCCAGGCTGCCCCGGCAACCGCCACCGAACCCACCACGTCACCGCTGGCCGCCGGAAATGCTCGTCCCGACTCATCCGCGGCCCTTAACCACTCCAACGGCAACCGCTCCTGAACGCCTGATGTGTGTGGACTCAGGAGATCGTTGTCACTGACATCGGGAACACTCAACAACGCCAGAGAGGCCGAAAATGGACATCGCCATGACGGGTCGCAACGTCGAGGTGCCCGCTCACTACCGGGTACACGTTACTGACAAACTGGCCCACCTCCAGCGGTACACCAGCCATCCCATGCGCTATGACGTCGAGCTGGACCACGAGAACAATCCCCGCCAGTCCAAGACGTGCCAACGGGTCGAGATCACCAGCACAGGAAACGGCCCAACCATGCGCGCCGAAGCCTGCGGGCCCGACTTCTACACCGCACTCGACGCCGCGGTCGCCAAGCTGGAAGCCCGGCTGCGACGCAGCCACGACCGCCGCCGGGTGCACCACGGCCGACACCAACCCACCTCAGTCGCCGCCGCCACCGCGCCCCTCGCCACCGTGCTCTGCACCGATCCAATCGCCCCCCAGCACACCACCACAAACCCACTCGGGTGAGGGGAACAGTTCCCAGCTCACCCCTTATCCCAACGGTGCGCCAAACGCGCGGTGGAGGTCCCCTGGCAGGTTTACACACCTGAGAAATTTACCGATCAAACTGCCCGTGTGGCAGAGCTTGATCGACGCCCTTGAGTGGCTAGCCACCGACTGGGAGAAGACGCAGCTAGCCCGACGGTTCCGCCATGTCCCCTGTCAACAGAAGCCGATCCGTGACCCATTTGGGCTCAATCAGTCCCGACCAGTTGGACATGGCTCGGATGGAAGGATATGTCCTTTGTTGGATAGCGGTCCTACGCGGCATTGGGGAATGGTTTGGCCGGCACCCTGGCATCATGAACCGATTGAGGGTAACGTTTGTAGCGACCGACTACTCTTCGTGCGCATGGCGTCATAGCCTGCGTCGTTTTCGGCCTCACCACGACACCGGTTGTTATTCCTACCGGGACGGGAAAGCCGACATGACGACGGTTCGCACCATGGGGAAGGTGTCGATCACCCCCTCGCCGGGACGTTGGCTCGACCTCGTACACCGCATGGGAGCGGCAGTGCTCGGTGTCGGGTTGTGTGTGTTCGGGGTCCTCGGTGTCGCCAACCGGCTGGAGTTCCTCGCCCTGCGGGGAAAGGTCGTGCTCGGCCTGGGCTCAAATGGCCTGCTTGCGACGATCTCGCTCATCGTCGGCGGGGTACTCATCGGCGCCGCGTTGCGCGGTGGCCGGATCTCCTCGACGATCACGGTGGTCATCGGTGCGCTTTTCCTCCTCTCCGGCTTGGTCAATCTCGCCGTGCTCGACACTGGGCTCAACCTCCTGGGGTTCCGACTGTCGAATGTGATCTTCAGCTTCATCGCCGGGATGTTGCTGCTGATCCTTGGCGCCTACGGTCGTTTCAGTGGCGGTTTAGCGGTGGACAATCCCTACTACCAACTCCGGCATCGCGGCGATCCGCGCTCCGGAGACGACCTCCTCGACGAGGACACTGAACGCTGGATCGCCGCGGAGGGGGCGGTCGCCGCGGGCCACGCCACCCCGGAACAAGACCAACTGGTGCGCGAGGACGCGCAGCGCCGCGCCGACCAGGCACACCGGCACGCATGGGAGCGCTACGAAGCACACCGAACACACCACCCAGACTCGCAGTAGCTACAGCCCTCTACCCGCCTAGACAGTGCCGCCGATCAACCCTTCGCACTGAGCGGTGCACAAAAGGCAGCGTTTACGCTGCTCACCTCGCATCACAGATCACGGTAGGGTAGTGATAGCCGGGCCGGTGAACGGCGGCCACTGTCGCCCTGGCTCAAGCGGTCGTCGACCTCGCCGGGACGGTCGTCCAATCCTGCAGCAGGGCCCAAGAAGCTGTGTTCTACCGGCCCGCGGTGGTGGACAATCCCAGCATGGCCCGGGGCAGGGGTGTACCGCAGATTGACCAAGCGCTGGAAGCCGTGGTCGGGGCGATCAACGCGCTGACCGAGCGCCAGGACGGCGGCCCGGGTGTCGTGCTCACGTTGGGTGGCCTGGTCGTCAGCGGAACGATCATCCCCGACTGGCAGTGGTTCGATGACGTCGAGCACGCCGCCCGTGCCGCGTTCGTCGTGCACGTCGGGGGTTGCATCGACGACGAAC
>JAODNG010000176.1 GCA_025465385.1 Pseudonocardiales bacterium | reverse complement strand
GGCTCAGGCCAGGCACCGCGCTAACGCCTCAGCCACCGTGATGGGCCGGGAGATGAACTGGTCTGCCATGGTGACCTCCAGTGCACGGAGCGCTAGTCGGCTCTGGGCTACCAGCTGCAGCGCCATCCCTGCAGCCCGGGCCTGCTCGGCGATTTCGACTAGCAGGCCGATTCCACATGCAGCCAGAAATGACACCTCGGTGCAGTCCAGAACAACCCCCCGGTGCTTGCTGGGTATGTAGTTGCGTAGCTGTTCCCGCAGGCGCCCCACGGTGGCCAGGTCCACCTCACCGACCACCCGCAGCACCACCACGCCCTCCACACAGGAAGACAGCGCGGTCACCGTCAAGGACTGTTCCGGGGCCCATCCTGGACTGATCAGCGTCACACCGTCATCGATCCCACCGCGGCGACGGGCACCCTTGCGCTGATATTTCCCGATCATTCACGCACTCCTAGCCATAGTTGCTGCGACGAGGAGCTACCGCGCGTCCCGCGCCGCGCGAGCGCGGCGGTACATCGACATGAGCGGCAACGGTGCTCCCGTCCAGCGTGTGCTTGTGAAAAGCGGCTAGCGACATAACCGGCGTTCCCAAGGTTAGCGGCTTAGCACGCACAGTGCTGGTTGACAGCCATGATTGACCGGACAGGTGTGAGATGCCCTCCGACCGGGTAGTCCCGATGCGACCATGACGGATCACTAGGGGTGGCGACCATGTTCTCCGGGCTCGCGGTCTCGGTCCCGCCCCCGGCGGAGGTCGGGAGAAATACCATTGCGGTCAGCGAGCGGTTTGACCTGGCCGCCGAAGCCAACCCGGGCAACGCGCGTCAGCTACGCGCGCGTTTCCAGGAATGGCTGGAGACACTGGGTGCGCCAGCGATCCTGGTTGATGACCTCACCCTGGCTGTCTACGAGGGCCTTGCCAACGCGGTGGAACACGCCCACCCTCCCGACCACCCGCACCCGATGATGCGCCTGCAAGCCCGAGTCGATCACCACCAGCTGCTGATCACTATCAGTGACCACGGTCGCTGGCGCGTACCACCAGCCGAACGCGGCTACCGAGGCCGCGGTCTGGCCATGATGCGCTGTCTCACTACCGAACTGCACCTGCATCCCACCCCTCACGGCACCACCGTGCAGCTACGCGTCGACCTGCACTCCTCCGGTCGCTGATCAGCTCCCGCGGGCGTCCCAACACCAGCCACCTCGCTGATCGGCCCCCGCGTCGGTCAACTCCGGGGAACACACCGCGGCCCGCAGAGGCCACCGGCGGGGCCGGCGACCTTGCGACGAAATTACTGAGTACCGGAAATGTGTGGCTGCTAGGTGCTCCTGCGGTGCCCGACTGGTGGGGAAGGTAGCCGAGGCAGGGTCAGCGCTGCGTCATCGCCGTCCGCCCCTGAGTAACCAGATCCAATGGACACTAGGTAATCGTCGCCAGTGACCCCACGTAATGTGAGCACCCGATCCTTGCCAACGGCGTGTGTGGTGACTCAGCGCGGGTAGCAACGAGCTCGGCCCAAACGCTGCATTCGAACCCGCTGAGGCGTCGTCTTACTACCTACGTTGACCCCGAGCATTGCCGCTCACCAGGAACGGAGCGGAGAGCCTGAGAGGTGGACGAGGCTCCGTGTGACGTAGGCGGTAGGTACCAAATTGCAGGTACCCCGAGAGTGCTCGCCGATGCATTAGGTAGTCGAAAAATCGATATCACAGCTAAGTATTGGAAACACATTTTAAGTGGCGAATGCATGTTGCCAAGCGATCGCCTCTTCGTCATGGTGGGATTAGCCGAATCGGCAATTCGTCGATGAGGTCTTTCCGTTCTGGCCCACGAGGGGCCCCATAAGGAGGATTTTATGTCTGACGTATTGAGTTTCGCCGACATCACCGGGCTCGACGTGGAACTTCTCCCCGCGCGTACCGTCATGTCCACGTTCAGCATGGGCGGTGACTGCAAGGGCGGCAACGGTGGCACCGGCGGCGCGGGCGGCGCTGCCCAGGGCGGCCTCGGGATCAACATCCTCAGCGGCCTTGGCGTTCTGGGCCATGGATTCGCGAGCGCTGGTGACGCCACCGGCGGCGCGGGCGGCAGCGCTGACGGCGGCAGCTGCTGAGCCAACGGCAGCTGAGCTGATCCGATGATCACCTGCGGTGGCGTTGGCTAGGCAACGCCACCGCTATGGCCGACGGCAACGCGCAGAGCGGTACTGGGGCAGCCGACTACTCCTCCAAGTCGTGCAGTGCCGCCGTGGATCACATGATCGCGTGCGATGCCGTCAGGCCCCTGGAGGGGTGGCTCCACCGGGGCCACCCCTCCAGCGATTCCCGGACGCTCTGGTAGCCAACCTGTCTGCGATCCAGAGCCTCGGGGCGGAGCCCTCCCACGTCGTTGGGTCCTACGGTGTCGTGACGCGTGCCGATCAGTCGCCACTACTGTCGTGTTGTTCTTGGTGCAGGTGGCGATTAACAACGTCTAGCGCCACCTCGGCCGCTTCCTCACGCACCGTCTGGGACGTCGGCCCAAACAGCCGAGCCAACTCATCGGCGAGGACGTTGACGTGCCCGGCATGAAGCGCTGGATCGTCATCATCGGGAAGCGCCGGCTCTACCTGCGGCCCCACAGTCATAGCTGTAATCCTAGAACAACAACATCAACCACTACCAGATCTCACATTGCGAACACCTCCGGCCTTGGAATCTTCGCAGGCTGGATCGGGTTCCGCGCCTGAAGTGGAGGGACGTGTTCCGGGTCGGTCGCGGTCGGCTTGCCGGTCTCGCCGGTTGCATTGAACCGCGCAGCCCGATGACCCCGGTCAAGGGCAGATACTGGTGTCACTGACCAGCTGGCGGGAGCGCTAATGACCAACGGCAGGGATCGAGGCGAGGTTGTACCCGGGCGCCACGAGGATGGCGCGGAGCTACGCGCCAACGGCAACATCGACGACGGTGTCCCACAGGATCACCTGCGTGCGCTGAGCGCGGTCCGGGCGGAGTTGACCCGTTTGGAGGAGGCGATCTGCGGCGGGCACCACCCAGTGTCAGATGCCACCAGCCGGGTAGCCCGCGCGGTCGCCACCGACACGGCAAAGACCTTCGACACCGCACGCCACGTGCAGATTCCGGCCTGGTTGCGGGTCACCCCGGGAGAGAACCGATGGCCGGTCGCCGCCGCGCTCGTAGTCGCTATCGGGTTGCAACTCGCACTGCCCGACCGGTTGGCTCTGCAGTCCCGGTGGCTGTTGCCCGCCCTGGAGTTGGCCATGCTGATCGGCTTGATCATCGCTAGTCCGGTCCGGTTCAACCGGGAATCCACCGCACTGCGGGTAGCCAGCCTGACCCTGACCGGGCTGCTCAGCCTAGCCAACGCATGGTCGGCGACCCTGCTGATCCAGGGCCTGCTTCGCGGCACCGAAGGCCAAGACGCCAGCGCGCTGCTGTCCACCGGGGCAGCGATCTGGCTGACCAACATCATCGCCTTCGCCGTCTGGTACTGGCAGTTCGACCGCGGCGGACCAGCCGCCCGCGCCCACGCCCGACGTACCGTCCCCGACTTCCAATTCGTGCAGATGCAAAACCCCGACCTCACCCACCCCGACTGGGAACCGCAGTTCCTCGACTACCTCTACCTCTCATTCACCAACGCCACCGCCTTTAGCCCCACTGACGTCATGCCCCTGTCCCGATGGGCCAAACTGACCATGCTCGGACAATCCCTGATCTCACTGGCCACACTGGCTCTGGTCATCGCCCGCGCAGTAAACATCCTCAAATAACGTTGAATTTAAGGTAGAAAGCGACGCGCTGGACACTGACAGCTCATCCGGCTGGCGACTGACGACCTCCTGCTTCTACGCACGCAGCCTTACCCGCGTACATTGTCGTCTCATCGAGGTGCAGCGACGCTGGACTCATGCGTTCCCCAGGTCCGTCGGCGCGGTGACACCGCCGAGGCACCAAGCCGACAACGAGCGGACACTCGGACAGGGGGCGATCCCGCTATTGGCGCGACGTCTTGGAGTGATACTGCCGCCGGTGCTCCTCGCCGGATGATGATGTGGAACCATTTCATCGGCAGGCATACCGACGAGGAAACTCACGGCTTCGCCGCGGACATCAATCGCAAGCTCACTGCCCGGCGCCACCATGCCGCATCGATACCCGAAGCGCAATCCGGGTTTCATCAAGTGATCTCACCCAGCCGGGCACCGTCGCATGCGGTGCTCTAACCCTGCCCTGGCCGGGCGGAAGAAGTATGAATCCGTCAAAGACACCAAGCTTACAGCAGCGCCAAGATTGGCCGAATACCCTTTGCGAATCTGGCGGATCCATATCGCGGAAAGAGCACAGCCGGGCTCAGCTCACCTGACAGTCGCACGTGCAGCACCTCGGGGCCGTTGAAAGGCTCGCCGCGGCTCCAAGGGGGCGCGAACCGTCGACCCGGCCATCCCGGAGCCCGGCGCTCCGGAGGTGGCCCCCAGAGGCAGGCGTATCACACGATGCGGGTCATCCGGTGTTTAATGATTTTCCCTGGGGGGTATGCACGTACAGATACTAAGAACTTCCATTGAAGGGGAACACAGGAAGGATTCTGGTGATGACTGAGCCAGAAGGCACCCCACAGGACACCGAGCTCGATCCGAAGTCTTCAACCGACGAGCCAACAGCCGACGTCAACGAGGCGACCGGCGAAGAGGGGACGACCGCCGACTACCAGGAGGAAGCGGAAGAAAAGGCTGCCGCCGACTACCAGGAACGCATGGCAGAGTTCGACAACGTCGAGACGTCGGTCCCGGTCGTCTCAGTGCCGGTGGAATCCCGCGAGCTTGATAAGAGCGACCTGGAGGTGTAACCCCTCATACTGGGGCTACAGCCCAGCCCGTCCAGGCATGTACCGGGGGCTTGCCGAGCATGGTGACCACGAGGCGAAGTGCGTATGGGTCCCGCGGCGGGTTCCGACTGGGCCGCGGTTCAGGCCGCGGCTGGTGTGCTTACGCATCAAACAGCCCGGCAGCGGCCCGACACAGCATTGCGCGCTGAGCGAATGAGCACAGGGGTACCGGGATCTTCTGCGCGGACGGCGAGACCGCCGAAGCCGCGGTCAGCGGTAGGCATCCCGCCGGTGCTGATGTCGAGAACTTGGACGGTCCGGGTGCTGTTAACGATGGTGTACCGACTCGGTACTCCCGCGCCGCGCCGCCCAGGAACTTGGCGAGTCCATCGACGCCACCCCACACACTCTGCACCAGGTCACCACCGCCCTGAAGTTCGGTCTCACCGAGCATCAGTTCGTCCTGGTCATCGACGAGGCCGCCATGTCGGGCATCCACACCCTGCACGAGGTCGT
>JAODNG010000174.1 GCA_025465385.1 Pseudonocardiales bacterium | reverse complement strand
GGCCGGCTCGGCCGCCGGAGGCAGCGGCGCTGCCGGCGGCGCCGCTGCCGGGGGAGCGGAGCCGCATCCCGCGATCACGGCGGCGGCGAGGACGGTCACGGTGATCCAGCGAGAGCGCACGGCTGGTGATCCTGCCGGATGCAGGTTGTCACCGACGACCTGGCTTCGCTGAGCTTTCAGATTGATCGAAACGTATCTGTGAACCTCGCTTCGGTCTCCGACGATCTTGTCGCCGACTTGTCGACAGTTCAGGTGCGAACGGCCGCGCCAACGGCCACGATGACAAGGAAAGCCGTGAGCAGCAGATGGTGTACCTGGCGGAGGTGGCGGTGTTCGGCAATCGAGGGGTCGCTCATCCGATCGAGATCACGATCGCGCGGGTTCCGTGATGGGCTCGGGCAGTCTCTCGGCAGCCAAGGTGGAGACGTTCCGGGCACTTCACGTGCCCGGTCGACCGGTGCTGATGCCAAACCCGTGGGACGCGGGAAGCGCGAAGCTCCTCGCCTCGCTGGGCTTCCAGGCGTTGGCGACGACTAGTAGCGGCCACGCGGCGACGCTGGGTCGGCTGGATGGCTGCGTTGATCGGGCCGAAGCTCTGGTGCACGCCGCCGGCATCGTCGCTGCCGTGGATGTCCCGGTTTCCGCTGATCTGGAAAATGGTTTCGCCGCCGAACCCAGCGCTGTGTTCGCCACCGTCGAAGCCGCGGTTGGCGTGGGGCTGGCCGGCTGCTCGATCGAAGACTTCACCGGGGACCCGGACGCGCCGTTCTACGATGCCACGCTGGCCGCCGAGCGAGTGGCCGCAGCCGTCCAGGCGGCCCGTACCGATAATGGGCTGGTGCTCACGGCCCGAGCGGAGAACTTCATCCGCGGAAATCGCGACCTGGCTGACACGATCGCGCGGCTGCAGGCATACCAAGAGGCAGGCGCAGACGTCCTTTACGCCCCCGGGCTTAGCGACCTAGGCGACATCCGGAGCGTGATCACGTCTGTCGATCGCCCCGTCAATGTGCTCGTGATGGCGGGTATGGCCGCGGTCGCTGAGTTGGCGCAAGCCGGGGTGGCTCGCATTTCGGTCGGTGGGTCATTGCTCCATGTGGCGTTGGCGGCCCTGGCCAGAGCCGGTCGCGAACTACTCGACGATGGCACCTACGGCTTCCTGGGTCTTGCCGCCGAGGGCCGTCAGCAGGCGGCGGCGGCCTTGCGGCCGCCCTGAGGTTGGCCGGGTGTGCCGTCGCGGTGCTAGACAGGAGGTGTCCGGTGTGCGCGTCGGGAGGGACATCTTCATGACAATTGAGCTGAACCACACCATCGTCGCGGCTCGCGATAAGTTGGCCTCCGCGATGTTCTTGACAGATCTGTTGGGGCTGCCCGCGCCGGCTCCGTTCGGACCGTTCCTGGTGGTCACGTTAACTAACGGAGTGAGTCTGGATTTTATGGACTCCGCGGAGGACATTCGCCCGCAACATTATGCGTTCCTGGTCAGCGAAGCTGAGTTCGAGGCGATCTTCGACCGGATCCGGGCGCAGGAGCTGCAGTATTGGGCCGACCCTTATCACCAGCAGCCCGGCGAGATAAACACCAGAGACGGCGGTCACGGCGTGTACTTCGACGACCCCGACGGTCACGTGCTGGAACTGCTCACTCGCCCCTACGGCAGCGGCTCCCCAAACTGATCCCGCGCCAAGCGGCGGCCAAGGCCGTGAACTCGATACCACCGACAAATCCTTCGGCGGAAGCGTTCGTGGCGCCGAGTTCACGGCCATCTGCTGCGGCGAGTGCGCTCAGCCGGCTCTGGCGTCGGCGTGACCGACCGAATGCACGTCGACCGTCCGGCGGCAGTCGGCTACGGCGTCGCTGAGCAGTGTGCTTAGCCGCGCATTGCGCTCCGGCCGGGGAAGCCCACGCAGCTGCCCGATCGCGACCTGGAACGCCGAGCTGACCGCGACGTTTGGCGGATTGAGCACTTGCCAGCAGCCCAGCCGGATCCGGGCCCAGCTGCCGCCGCGTTCGATGTCGCCGATCCGTCGGCGTGCCCTGGTCAACTGACGCTCGGCCGCGGGCGGTAGCTGCCGGGCCGCTGCGGCGCCTTGCAGGCAACTGGCGACCACACACTGTGTTATGCGCAGGTCGCCCCTGCCGGTGTCGATGAGGTCGGGGGCGAGTAGCGCGAGCTTGCTACGGGCCTCGTCGTCATCGATCCAGTCGTTGACCAACCGGGCCAGGGTGGCCAGCGCCGGGTGGGTACAACGGGGGTGGTCGGTGAACTTCCCGCCGGCGAGCACGGAGACGTACTCCATGACGCACGCGCCGTCCTCCGGGCGGCGGTGGTGCCCCCGCTGAAGCAGAGGGAGCTGGTTTGGTGCCCGGCCAGGACCGGGGGTGTTGCGTTCGCGCGTCCACATGGTCAGACCTCCCAGTCTCCGGCGTTGGCCACCGGCTGCTGGGTGGGGAAGTCGGACGCTTCCCGACGGCCATCCTGCGCTGGTACGGCGGCACCGTCGAAGCGCTCGCCAGCTAGTCGATCTTGCCTGTCCCTCATCATCGTTACGCCTCCCTGATGCGTCGGCGTCGGTTTCCCCCAACCCGGCGGCCTGGTGAATCTCGCCCTCGATGCCGGGATACCCACCGGGGCCGCGCTCAAGCGGGCGACCTATGGGGACAGGACAGCTTTAGATGGCGGTTGGGAAGAACTAACCGCCTGAGCGCGGCTGATGCTTCCCCAACCGCGATCACAGCAGGGAGTGTTGGGCCTGCGTCAGGCCACGAGTACCAGCTGGCGCAATACGATGACGGCGACGAACACCAGCGTCAGGGCGATGTCGAAAGATACTCCGCCCAGCCGGACTGGTCGAACGACGCGGCGCACCGGGGCGAGCACCGGCTCGGTGAGCCGGTAGATCACGCGGCGTACCGCGCCGAGCCCCTCGTAGCGGGCCTCGGGGCTGGCTAGCGAACCGACCAGATCGACGACGACCCGGACGATCAGCAGTAGCTCGAACAGCACCAGTACCAGTCCGATGAGCGCGAGCAGCGCATTCACGGGCGTCACCTCCTGGACGGATCAAGTTCATGTCGCCCCACCAGCATCCCCGCATCAGATGAGAAAAACCTGAGAGCGATCAGCTCGCCGCTCCCCCAACGTCGGAGTGTGGAAGATGCTGGGCGGGAATGGTGCCCAGCCGGCCGGCTTGGAAGTCCTCGAAAGCCGTAATGACTTCCGCCCGGGTGTTCATCACGAACGGGCCGGCCCAGGCAATCGGTTCCCGGATCGGGGCGCCCCCCAGCACGACGATGTCCAGCGCGGGGTGTCGCGACTCCTGGTGGTCCGCGCCGGCGACGGTGATGGCGTCACCGGGTCCGAACACCGCGAGCTGCCCGGTGCGTACCGGCCGGCGCTCGGTGCCGACGGTCCCGGCACCGGAGAGCACGTAGACCAGCGCATTGAAGTCCGGACGCCAGGGCAGCCGCAGGGTTGCACCGGGGCTGACAGTGGCATGCAGCATCGCCATCGGGGTGTAGGTGGAACCAGGACCCCGGTGCCCAGCGACATCGCCAGCGATCACCCGGACCAGCGCGCCGCCGTCTGGGCTGGTGAGCAGCCTCGATTCGCGGGCTCGCAGGTCCTGGTACCGAGGCTCGGTCCACTTGAGCT
>JAODNG010000121.1 GCA_025465385.1 Pseudonocardiales bacterium | reverse complement strand
GGACACCGGCATCGAGAACGCCGCCCAGCGGCTGCTGCCACAGCTGCGCGGCGCCTTCTCGCTGGTGTTCTGCGACGAGAGCACCCTCTACGCCGCGCGAGACCCCCAAGGCGTCCGCCCGCTGGTGCTGGGCAGGTTGGAACGCGGTTGGGTACTCGCTAGCGAGACCGCGGCGCTGGACATCGTCGGCGCCAGCTTCGTCCGGGAGGTCGAGCCGGGGGAGCTGCTGGCCATCGACGCGGGCGGTCTGCGCAGCTCCCGGTTCGCCAATCCTGACCCCAAGGGCTGCGTGTTCGAGTATGTCTACCTGGCCCGTCCGGATACGACGATCGCCGGGCGCGGAGTGCACGCCACCCGGGTGGAGATCGGTCGCAGGCTTGCCCTGGAGCACCCGGCCGATGCTGATCTGGTCATTCCGGTGCCGGAGTCGGGTACGCCGGCGGCGATCGGTTACGCGCAGGGCTCGGGTATCCCGTATGGCTCTGGCCTGGTGAAGAACTCCTACGTCGGGCGCACCTTCATCCAGCCGTCGCAGACGATCCGCCAACTGGGCATCCGGCTGAAGCTCAACCCGTTGCGCGACGTCATCCGCGGCAAGCGCCTGGTGGTGGTGGACGACTCCATCGTGCGCGGTAACACCCAGGGCGCCCTGGTCCGGATGCTGCGCGAAGCCGGCGCGATCGAGGTGCACGTCCGGATCGCCAGCCCGCCGGTGCGCTGGCCGTGCTTCTACGGCATCGACTTCGCCTCCCGTGCCGAGCTGATCGCCAACGGCGCGGACGTTGAGGGGGTACGGCGCGCCATCGGCGCCGACACTCTCGGTTACGTCAGTCTCGACAACCTCGTCGCCGCTTCCGAGCAGCCGGCCACCCGGCTGTGCACCGCCTGCTTCGACGGTCGCTACCCGATCCCGCTGCCACCCAGCGAGTCCATCGGCAAGCATCTGATCGAAGATCTCGACGCACTGGCGAGGGGTGTCGTGACCGGGGCCGACCAGGACCGGAGCCGCTTGCCATGACCGAGACTGACAGCCCGCGGGCCACCTACGCCGCAGCCGGCGTAGACATCGCCGCCGGAGCGCAGGCCGTCACCGCGCTGAAGCCGCACGCCGAGCGGGCCCGGCGCTCGGAGGTGCTCGGCGCGGTCGGCGGCTTCGCTGGCCTGTTCAAGCTCAAGCTTGACCGCTGGCGTGAGCCCGTCCTGGCAAGCTCCACCGACGGAGTCGGCACCAAGATCGCGATAGCGCAAGCGATGGGCATCCACCACACCATCGGCATCGACCTGGTGGCGATGGTGGTCGACGACCTGGTGGTATGCGGAGCTGAGCCGCTGTTCCTGCAGGACTACGTCGCAGTCGGCAAGGTGGTACCGGAGCTGATCGAGCAACTGGTCCGAGGCATCGCCGACGGCTGCGTCCAGGCCGGTTGCGCACTGCTGGGCGGGGAGACGGCCGAGCACCCCGGGATGATGACCGAGGGCGACTACGACCTGTCCGCGACCGGGGTCGGGGTGGTGGAGGCCGATGCCATCCTGGGGCCTGATCGGGTGCGGCCAGGTGATGTCGTGGTGGCGATGGCCTCGTCGGGGCTGCACTGCAACGGCTATTCACTGGTGCGGCACGTGCTGCTGGACGCCGCCAGAATGCCCCTGGAAGGCCATGTCGAGGAGTTCGGCCGCCCGCTGGGGGAGCAGTTGCTCGAACCCACCCGGATCTACGCCAAGGACTGCCTTGCGTTGGTCGCGGAGACTGAGGTGCGGACCTTCGCGCACGTCACCGGCGGCGGCCTCGTCGCGAACCTGTCGCGGGTGATGCCGCGCGGGCTGGTCGCCGTGCTGGAGCGGGGCAGCTGGACGCCCGCCGCGGAATTCGCGCTGATCGCGCGCCGGGGCCGGGTGGAGCGGGCGGAGATGGAGCACACGTTCAACATGGGCGTCGGAATGGTGGCGGTAGTCGACCCAGCCGAGGTCGATCGCGCGCTGGCCGTGCTGACGGCGCGGCATGTGCCCGCGTGGGTACTCGGCGAGGTGCGCAAGTCCCGCGACGTCACGCTCGAGGCGACCGAACAGGACGTTGGCGCGAAAGACGGCGTCCGTGCGGTGCTCCGCGGGGATCACCCGCGGTTCTGACCGACGCTGGTGCGCCTTTCGGGGGCATTGCGCGATCGCCGCGCGGATCTAGCGTCGGTACTCGCCATACTCGTCGATAACAGCGTCGTCTACGGCAGTCTCGTCGGTGCCGTCGCCGAGGTGATGGCTGTCACCGTTGTCGCTCGACAGCTCTCGTTGGAGAGCTGCTAAGTCCGTGGCGGGGGAGCTGTACTTGAGTTCACGCGCCACCTTCGTCTGCTTGGCCTTCGCACGGCCGCGCCCCATGGCTCGACCCCCTCGCACGCAGGGACGAAGCCATCCGGGGGATTCGGCGGCCTCGTTATCTCGACAACATCCGTTAGGTACCACCGTACAGGGTTGCGCGGACCTCGTGCGACGTGGCCGCGCCACTACGGGGAAGTGTCACATCCCTCACTGTTACATCCCTCATTCGGCGAGGCGGCGTTGCTCGGCGAGCAGCTCGTCGACCGAGGCAGTACCGCTGGCATACCGGGAGCCGATCTCGGCGTTGAAGGCGTCGACGACCTGCTGCACTTCGCGGCGCCGTTGAGATACCGACGACTCCTCCGTGCAGTAGGCCGCCAGCGCGCCCTCGAGCTGCGCAGCTGACAGCGACCCGACGTCGGACAGATCCGCGTTGGCGACCAGCGCCTCGACGTGGCGGCGGTGAGCCTCGGCCCGGGAGGGTTGCAGCGTCTGATGGCGACCCGAGCACGTTGCCGGGCCAAC
>JAODNG010000113.1 GCA_025465385.1 Pseudonocardiales bacterium | reverse complement strand
CAGCTGACGTCGTCGCGGCGGTCAGCTCCCTGGTGGCGGTGGTCGCATGAGAGTGCTGCACTGGCATGTCCACGGCTCCTGGAGCACCGCGTTCGTGCAGGGCCCGCACACCTACCTCATGCCGGTGACGCCGAACCGTGACGCCGACGGCCGCGGCCGGGCCCAGACCTTCGACTGGCCGCTGAACGCTGTCGAGATTCCCCCAGCGGCGTTGGCGCAGGAGCACATCGACGTAGTTGTCCTGCAGCGACCGCAGGATGTGGAGCTCGCGCAGCGATGGCTGGGTCGCCGGCCGGGGCGTGATGTGCCGGCCGTCTACGTCGAGCACAACGCACCGCGCGGTGATGTGCCCAACTCACGGCACCCGATGGCCGACCAGTCCGACATCCCCGTCGTGCACGTCACGCCGTTCAACGAACTGTTCTGGGACTGCGGCCGGGCACCCACCCTGGTGATCGAGCATGGCATCCCCGACCCCGGCCGCCGCTACACCGGCGAGCTGCGTCGGGCTGCCGTCGTGATCAACGAACCGGTCCGCCGGGATCGCGTCACCGGCACCGACCTGCTGCCTCGCTTCGCCGCCCACGCACCCCTCGACGTCTTCGGGATGGCTGTCTCAGCTCTTCCCAGGCATGCGCAGATCGCGACCTACGAGGATCTGCCCCAGGAGCGGATGCATGCGCAGATCGCCCGGCGGCGGGTGTATCTACATCCCATTCGCTGGACTTCGTTGGGGCTGTCCCTGCTTGAGGCCATGTATCTCGGGATGCCAGTGGTTGCGCTGGCCACGACAGAGGTGGTGGAGGCGGTACCCGCGGACGCCGGAGTGCTCTCCACCCGGGTTGACGTACTCGCCGACGCACTGCGCACTTTTCTCGCTGATGTCGATCTTGCTCGGCATACCGGTCTGGCGGCCAGAGCCGCCGCTGGGTGCAGGTACTCGCTCGATCGATTCATCACCGACTGGGACCAGCTGCTCAAGGAGATGCGCCGATGAGGATCGACATGATCTCCGAGCACGCCAGCCCGCTCACAGCGATCGGGGGGGCGGACTCGGGAGGGCAGAATGTCCACGTCGCTGAGCTCGCGCGGGCGCTAGGCCAGCGCGGACACCACGTAACCGTGTACACCCGCCGAGACGATCCCGAGTTACCCGACCGGGTCCGCGCGGGCCCGGGAGTGACCGTGGAGCACGTACCCGCCGGACCCGCCGGCAGCCTTCCCAAAGACGCGTTACTGCCCTACATGGACGAGTTCGGCGATCATCTCGCGCGGCGATGGTTGTCGGAGCCGCCGGACGTCGCGCACGCGCACTTCTGGATGAGTGGTCTAGCGGCTCACCGCGGCGCCCGCGGCACCGGCATTCCGGTACTGCAGACCTTTCATGCGCTCGGCACCGTCAAGCGGCGACACCAGGGCGCCGCAGACCCCAGCCCATCCTCTCGGCTACGACTGGAGGCCCGGTTGGCGCGTGATGCGGCGCTGGTCGTTGCCACCTGCTCGGACGAGGTCTTCGAGCTCGGCGCCCTCGGTGTACCGGCGCAGGGAGTCGCCGTTGTGCCGTGCGGGGTCGACCTCGACCGGTTCACCCCGACCGGGCCGCGCGCGGCGCGAAACGGCCGCCACCGCATCCTGTCCCTCGGGCGGCTCGTCGAACGCAAAGGCGTCGAGACCACCGTCCGCGCGCTGCCTGAGGTACCGAGCGCGGAGCTGGTCATCGCCGGTGGTGGAGACGCGATCGCGGACGCGGAGCTAACGAGGTTGACAGCAGTCGCGGACGCCTGTGGGGTGGGCGACCGGGTGCATCTCGTCGGCCAGGTCGCCCGGCGCGACGTTCCCGCGCTGCTGCGCTCAGCGGACGTAGTGGTTAGCGTGCCGTGGTACGAACCGTTCGGGATGGTGCCGCTGGAGGCGATGGCCTGTGGTGTGCCAGTGATCGCCTCAGCGGTGGGCGGGCACCTCGACACCGTGCTGGACGGCCGCACCGGCGCACTGGTTCCACCCCGCGACCCCGCCGCGCTGGCTCAGCGGCTGCGCGAGCTGCTCGCCGATCCAGCCAGGCTGGCCGCACTAGGCTCCGCTGCGGCCACTCACGCCCGCTCCCGCTACGGGTGGGGCCGCATCGCGAGTGAGACGGAACTGCTCTACCGCCGGGTGCTCGCCGGTGCCGACCTTCCTGCACCCACCGATCGACCGGCACCCACGGACCGACCAGCACCCACCGCGCCGGGAGGTCGACCATGAGTCGCGAGCACTTCGCGGCGCTGCGGACCGCTCTGGCCCAGATGGAGCAGGTCGCTAGCGCACAGACCGAGTTGTGGGGACGCCACCTCGCCGAGGTGTTCGACGGCGGCGGCCGGCTACTCGCCTGCGGCAACGGTGGCAGCGCGGCCGAGGCCCAACATCTCACCGGCGAGCTCGTCGGCCGGTTCTTACACGAGCGGCGTCCGTTGTCCGCGATCGCACTGCACGCGGACACCTCGGCACTCACCGCGATCAGCAACGACTACGGCGGGCACGAGTCGTTCGCCCGGCAGGTCTTCGCCCATGGGCGGCCAGGCGACGTGCTCATCGCGTTGTCTACCAGCGGCGCCAGCCGCAATGTGGTCTCCGCGGCCAAGGCGGCGCATGAGGTCGGCATGACCGCGTGGGCACTGACCGGTCCGGCGCCCAACACTCTGGCTGCGGTCTGCGATGACGCGATTGCGGTCGAAGCCGTCTGTGTCTCCACCGTGCAGGAGATTCACCTGGCCGTCGTCCACGCCCTGTGCATCGCGATCGACGACGCGCTGGGTGTGGTCGCGCCGAAACCCCCGCTATGAGTCGACTGGTGGTGTTCGGCGACACGCTGCTCGACAGCGACGTCGAGGGCACGGTGGACCGGTTGTGCCCGGATGCACCGGTTCCTGTGGTGGATGTCCAGGCGCAGTGTTGGCGTCCCGGCGGGGCTGGGTTGGCAGCGGTGCTTGCCGCCTGCGCTGGCCATGACGTGGTGCTGGTGACCGCGCTGGGCACCGACCCGGCAGCTCGGCGGCTTGTTGATCTGCTGGCCGCCCACGTCGAGGTGGTGCGGATGCCGTTGCGCGGTACGACGGTGTGCAAGACCAGGATCCGCGCGGGAGGTCGTTCGCTGCTCCGGGTCGACGCGGGTGACGGCCGGGCCGCCGGCGCACCGACCAGGGACTGTTTCTCAACCGTGCTGCGTGAGGCCGATGCGGTGCTGGTCTCTGACTACGGGCGCGGCGTCACCGGCGATTCCACCGTCCGCGACGCGCTCATCGGGCTGGCCCGCCGGATACCCGTGGTGTGGGATCCGCACCCGCGGGGAGCCCCGCCAGTACCTGGCTGCCGGTTGGCGACGCCCAACGAGGCCGAGGCTGCCGGCACCCTCGCTGTCGACGCTGGCGGGTTGGCGGCCGCCGCGGCGTTGCGCGAGTGCTGGTGCTGCGACGCGGTGGCGATCACTCTCGGCGATCGCGGTGCGGTACTGGCCACCGCGGAGGGGTGCATCGCCGTGCCAGTGCCCGACATCGAGGTTTCGCCGGATCGCGACCCCTGCGGGGCTGGTGACGCCTTCGCTGCCGCCGTTACCAGCGCGCTGCTCGTCAACAGCTCAATGCGGATGGCGGTGGCGGCTGCAGTCCGCGCCGCGTCGCAGTTCGTCGCCGGCGGTGGCGCCGCATCGATGCGCTCACTTCCCACTGGGCAGCCCTCGCCGGGCCGGCTGTCCGCATTCGATGTGGTCGCCCGGCTACGTCGTCGTGGCGGCCGGCTGGTGGCCACCGGCGGCTGCTTCGACCTGCTACACCCCGGGCACCTGAGCCTGCTCAGGCAGGCCCGGGCGTTGGGTGACGCCCTGGTGGTGTGCGTCAACTCCGACGAGTCGGTACGCCGTCGCAAGGGTCCCAGCCGACCGATTGTGCCCGAAGCCGACCGGATCGCGCTGCTTGAGGCGCTGGAGCCGGTCGACGCGGTGATCATGTTTGCCGAGGACACCCCCGCGGCGCTGCTCGAGATTCTGCGGCCGGACGTGTGGGTCAAGGGTGGCGACTACACCCTCGGCGACCTGCCCGAGGCGCCGGTACTGCGCCGGCACGGTGCTCAGATCGTGATCATCCCGCTGGTCAGCGGTTACTCGACGAGCCGAATTGTCGCCGCCGTACCGACCGGGCGGCGCCCGGAGAACCGACGCCGGAGAAGGGAGAATGTATGAGGCCGCTAGGCAATGTGCTGATCACCGGGGGTGCCTCGGGGCTCGGCGCGGCCACCGTCGAGGCCGTGCTCGCCGCTGGCGGCCGCCCGCTGGTTCTCGACCGCAACGCTCCCTCGCTCGATGTGGATCACGTGCAGGCTGACCTGGCCGACCGGGTCGCCACCGAGAATGCTGTCGCGGCGCTGGTGGCCGCGGGTGGTAACCAGCTGCAGGCAGTATTCACCGCCGCCGGGATCGACTCCTGCGGCCCGTTCGGTGAGGTACCCGCCGACGAGTGGGAGCGAGTCATCGCGGTCAACTTGCTGGGCACCGCCAGAGTGGTGCGAGCCGCGTTG
>JAODNG010000106.1 GCA_025465385.1 Pseudonocardiales bacterium | reverse complement strand
CCGACGCCCACCTCTGCTCAATCGAGTTCAACGCCGCCAACGCCGCGATCGCCCGCCGCATCTGGGAGCACGCCGGGATCGCCGACCGGGTCACGGCTGTGGTGGGGACGCTCGGGGATGGCGGAGCCACCCTGTGGCGCCTCCGCGAGGAACACGGGTTTTCCCCCGGTGGAGTCGACCTCGTCTTCATCGACCACGCGAAGAAGGAATACGTGCCTGACCTCGAACGCATCCTGGACGAAGGCTGGCTTCACCCCGGCTCAGTGGTCGTCGCCGACAACGTGAAGTTCCCGGGGGCGCCCGAGTACCGCGCCTACATGCACGCGCGGGAGGGGACCGGGTGGCGCACCACGGAGCACTCAACGCACGCCGAGTACCAGTCCCTGGTGCGGGACCTGGTCCTCGAATCGGAGTATCTGCAAGGCACGTCGTCGTGAACGGTCGCAGCAGCGGGGTGGCTGTCGTCGGCGACACCGAGATGGCCGGTGATGGTGGGCCAGTCCTACCGACTGGCAGCAGGAGGCCCTCGGGGTGGCGGGGAGCTTGTTGCCCGCCACCCGGGACCCGTTAGGCGCGGTGGCGTCCCGATCCGGTCACGGCGGCGGGTGGTGGGGGGTGCATTGCCCCGCGATCCACCGGCAGATGACCTCCACGACGTAGCCTCGCTCGGCGTCGTCGAGCGCGTGCCCGGCGGGGATGTCGTGCCAGCGCGCCAGGCAGGTGCGGCAGCACGTCGCGGTGGCGTGCTGCGCAACGAACACGGGATGCCCGCGGTAGGGCGTCTGACGGCCGTCGTTGCGCGGTTCGGCCGGGGCCAGCCTGCGTCCGACCAGTTCCTCGGCGTGTCTGCGGACGGTCGTGATACCGCGCAGGTCGACTACCGCGCGGTCCCGGCCGCTCAGCCGGAACTTCGCGCGGAAGTGGTGCTGCCCGATCCGGTGCAGCCTGGCGTCCAACTCGTCCATCGCCCCTGTCCAACGCCCGCGCCCGGGCCCGCCTTCCCTGCGATCACCCGGGGAGCGCCCCAAGCGGTGACCGGCCCGTTAGCCTCGGGATTATGAGCGTCGCTGCCCCGCTGCTGTTCGCGTTCGACAACTCCTATGTGCGTGAGCTGGAGGGCCTGTATGAGCCGTGGCAAGCGACACCAGCGCCTGCGCCCCGGCTGTTGGCGCTCAACGAGGAATTGGCCACAGAGCTGGGTGTCGATGCCGATGCGCTGAGAGCACCTGACGGTGTCGCCGTCCTGGTCGGCAACACCACGCCCGACGGAGCGTCGCCGGTAGCGCAGGCCTATGCCGGCCATCAGTTCGGTGGGTTCGTGCCCCGCCTCGGCGATGGCCGAGCGCTCCTGCTCGGCGAGGTGTTCGACGTTGAGGGACGCCGTCGCGACCTGCACCTGAAGGGTTCGGGACGCACGCCGTTCGCACGAGGTGGTGATGGGAAGGCCCCCGTTGGCCCGATGCTGCGCGAGTATGCGATCGGTGAAGCGATGCACGCGCTAGGCATCCCCACTACCCGGGCGCTCGCTGTGGTGGCGACCGGCGATCACGTCGCGCGGGATACGGTGCTGCCCGGCGCGGTGCTCACCCGTGTCGCGGCGAGCCATGTCCGCGTTGGCACGTTCCAGTACGCAGCAGTGCACAATGGACCGACGCTCGTGCGACGCCTCGCCGATTACGCAATCGCGCGTCACCACCCCCATGCGGTCGAGGCGGAGAACCCGTATCTCGCGTTTTTCGAGAGCGTCGTCGACGCGCAGGCATCGCTGGTCGCTGGCTGGATGCTCGTCGGGTTTATCCACGGTGTCATGAACACTGACAACATGACGATCTCCGGGGAGACCATTGACTATGGTCCGTGCGCGTTCATGGATGCCTTCGATCCTGCCACCGTGTTCAGTTCGATTGATCACGGCGGACGCTACGCATACGGCAACCAGCCGCGCATCGCGCAGCGGAACCTGGCGCGGTTGGCCGAGACATTGCTGCCCCTGTTCCACGTCGAGGCGGATACGGCACTTGCGGCGGCCACCGACGTGCTGCAGTCGTTCCCCGACCGTTACGACGAGTACTGGAGCCGCGGAATGCACGCCAAGTTGGGTGTGGCGGATGCCCAACGATCTGACGGCGCGCTGATCGACGACCTGCTAGCGCTGCTGCATGCACAGAGCGTCGACTTCACCTCATGCTTCCGGTCGCTGTCGTCAGCACTGCGCGGAGATGCGGCACCGGCGCGATTGCTCTTCGCCGAACCGTCCGCCTTCGACGCGTGGGCGGACCGTTGGCGGGCACAGCTGTCGTCCCAAGCGTCTGACCCACGGGCGATCGCGGAAGCGATGGACCGGGTCAATCCTGTCTACATCCCGCGCAACCATCAGATGGAGGAAGCGCTGGCCGCGGCGAGTGCCGGGGACCTAGGACCGTTTAGGCGACTACTCGACGTGCTGTCGCAGCCGTTCGATGAACGACCCGGTCTAGAGCTATACGCCGCACCGGCCCCGCCGAGCTTCGGTGCGTATCGCACGTTCTGCGGTACGTGACTACGCGGCGGGTCCACCGTCCGCAGAGCCCTACGGCGACCCGTCGCCGAGCCGGGCCTGGTCGCCAAACCGCAGTGGAACCAAACGTCGTGCGAACTCAAGTCCAGGGATGCCGTTAATGTCACCTAAAGGTGTGAGAGATGCAACTGTTGTCGCTGGTACAAGCCATAGTAGGGCGTGGTCCGTGAATTGCTGTCGAGCTGCGGGCGCAGATTGTCTCACGTGAGCTGCCGCTCGGTGCGCAGCTATCCACGCACAAGCAACACCGATGAGACAGAAACGGCAGAGCCGCGACTGTGGGCGATCACCGTTCGCGGACCTGATGGTGGCCGTTAGCCGGCTCGGCATGTGTGTGAGGACGTCAGCCATCCTGACTCGTTCCTGGCGCACCTCCTTGCTGCGCCAGGATTGAGCAGCCTGTGGAGACCGATCGCGGTGAAAACTGGATCGGTAACTACGAGATTGAGATCCGGGAACCCGGGAAGGATCATGGGGATCCGAAGCTCACGTTGCGCTGGCAGGTGAGCTCACTACACGAACTTTGTTGCAACCTCGGCGCGTGTCATGAAGATGTCGAAAGTACTCATCTGTCGATGAGCGGACGCTCACGCGGTGGCCAGGCTGATCACCGAATCGAACATTAGCATCCCCCTCCGAATGTGGACAGTTCGGACGCATCACAGCGGTCAATACCGCAACCACCACCACCTGCCGAGCCATGGCAAGCGAACCTGATACAGTTGATCGGTCCGGCCGACGGTGGCATGCGGTTGCCCTTCCGGGCAGGGGCACACCCTGCTTAGCGTTTTGGTGACAGTTGTTCTATCATTGCGTCAGACAATCCCCTCGACTTAGGAGACCTTCATGGCGCGCAAGGTAGAGACCACACTCGTTGATGACATGACGGGCGACGCCGCTGATGAGACGGTGAGATTCAGCCTGGATGGTGTCGAGTTTGAGATCGACCTTTCGGCAAACAACGCGGGTGTTCTGCGGGACATTCTCGCGGACTACGCGAACGCAGGACGCAAGGTTGGCAAGCCCGCCGCCGTGTCGAACGGTCGCTCTCGTCCGTCCGGGACTCCCCGCGCGAATCGAGAGCACACTGCTGCGATCCGCGCATGGGCCCGCGAAGCCGGCCGCCAGGTGTCGGACCGTGGCCGGATCTCCGCTGAGGTGGCGAAGGCGTTCGAGGACGCACACCGTGGACTGGCGGCCGTGGGGTGACGGTCGGGTGCGGCCGGCACGGAGCAGCTGATTGGGATCTCCGCGAGGGGTCGTGAGCGCACTCAGTCGAGGCAGACCCACTTTCTACCGATGATGGCCGTAGGTCTGGTCGCGAACGTGTCTCAAATGGCGTACCCCAGGTTCTGTTGATCGACGCAACGCCTTCATTGAGGGCGGTCGGCGATGTACCTGCGATCGGCAACAGCGGAGCGTTGCGGGATAAACCGGCCGGTGTCTCGCGCGCCACAGCGTTGAGTTGACGCACATTGCCCCACGTGAATCCCCAAAGGAACGCGCCCAACGTCGAGGGTGCCCGGATACCACCGAAATGCCCCGGCAATGCCCCGCGACGGATCACCCCCAGGTCATCAATCGAGTCAGCGCCGGCCACCATCCAGCCACCATCCCCGCCACGATCGACGTGACCTTCGCCCCCGCGTTC
>JAODNG010000098.1 GCA_025465385.1 Pseudonocardiales bacterium | reverse complement strand
GACAGCAGGCGCTCTAGATTGCGGCGCTGGCCGGGCGGCAGGGTTAGAGGAATCAAAGGGCATCGGATCTCCGCAACGGTGCAGGTCGGGCGGGACGGTGTCGACTACGTATTGGTCTTCCTGCTGGTGCCGACCGTCGGCAGCTTCTACCCGCTGCCCGCCTACCCGGTGTACCTCTTCCCGTACATCTTCTTGGCGTACATGGTGGTGGGAGCCGGGTGGCTGTTCGTCGCCTCGCGCCGGCGACGCGGCATCCTCCGCGAGATCGAAACCGATTTGGAGGCTGCCTCCTGAGCGGCGTGCGTTGATCCACACCACCGTCTGGCAAGTCAGTGTGACAGCCAGCCGGCGTCCATGGTGAGCGCCCGACCAGTCATCGACCACATGTCGTCCCGGCAGAGGAAGGCGACCACGCCGGCTACTTCCGCTGGCTCGATCAGCCGCTTGACGGCGTTGCGGTCAAGCAGCACCTTTTCCACCACCTCGCTCTCGGGGATGCCGTGGACCGCGGCCTGGTCGGCGATCTGCTTCTCGACCAGCGGTGTCCGCACGTAGGAAGGGCAGATGGCGTTGACGCTGATGTTCGCGTCGCCGTGGGCGCTGGCTTCCAGCGCGACGGTCTTGGTGAGCCCGACCAGCCCATGCTTGGCGCAGACGTAGGCCGACTTGTGGCTGGAGGCGACCAATCCGTGTACCGAGGAGATGTTGATAATCCGACCCCATCCCCGTTCGTACATCCCTCCGATGAGAAGTTTCGTAAGAACAAACGGTGCTGTCAGCATGACCGCCAGAATCAGGTCCCACCGGTTCTCGTCGAAGGACTCTATCGGGCTCACGTGCTGAAGACCGGCATTGTTGACGAGGACGTCCACGCCGGATGCCTCAGTAGCGATGCGGTGAACGTCGCTGCGAACTGAGAGGTCCGCTGGACGAGCTGACGCGCCGGGTACGGCTGCCGCCTGCTCCTCCAACCGGTCCCCGGGCAGGTCCACCATCAGTACCTCAGCGCCCGATCGGGCGAGACAGTCAGCAACAGCCAACCCGATCCCTGATGCGGCTCCGGTGACCAGTGCGCGCCGGCCGGATAGATCGGCTGTTGTGGGTTCCACGCTATAACCCTCCTCCCGGATGCCCGTTTTCCAGAAATTCCTGGATCGCCTCGGCCGTCCTGGGATGGGTGACTACCCCGTAGTGATTGGCAGCAACCTCCACCACTTTCGCCTCCGGTACCGACTGCGCGAAGGTGTCGCGGTCGTCCTCGGCGACGATGAAAGGGCCGCCGGGAACCAGCGGCTGGGCAGCGCGCACGAGCAGCACGGGCATCGACAGTGCCGGCCACAGTCGGCGCCGGTCGTGGGAGATGCCGTACTCGAAGTCCTCGGTGACGGCCGCCCGGCTGGTGCGAGCCCGCACACCGCCTGCTACCGGCTCAAGCTCGTAGTCGAAGTACCGCTCCCACAGAGGATGCCACGGGGTGATGGTGCCCATCTGCTTGATCAGCTGCAGGTACTGCTGCGGCGAGGGGTGGATTACGCCAAGCCGCTCGATCACGGTCCGGATCAGCGCGTTCGCCGACTCTTCGGGCGCCCCGCACCCATCGATCAGTACCACCTTGTCAAGGAGCTGCGGCTTCATGCTCGCCAGCTGCATGGCCACATACGCCCCCATGGACCAGCCGAGCAGGTGAATAGAGCCCGCACCCAGCCTGTCCGCCATCTCGGCGATGTCGGACGCGTGAGCGGGCCAACCGTAGGAACCCGGAGGCGTCCACTCGCTCCTGCCCCGGCCACGCGGGTCGACCATGACGACTTGGAAGCCCGCTTGCGCCAGGGAGCCTCCGATGAAATCGAAACTGCGGAGGTTCGCGGAGAGCCCAGGCACGCAGACGACCAGCGGTCCATGCCCACCGCTGCGAGCGGCATGTACCCGTCCGGAGGACAACCGTAGGTCGAACTCCTCGAACGCTGACGCTGCGTCCATGAGTTCTACGAATCTTCCCGCCAGCGCTCCTCCTCCCGAACTCCACAGTAGCGCTGTGCACGGCGGGCACAGCAGCTCTCCTGTTTAGTTCGGGAGCCTGAGTGCGGCCTCACTGTGCGTCGAGGAGCATCGCGCATCGGATAAGGCCGAGGTGCGAATATGCCTGTGGGTGGTTGCCCAATGAGCGTTCCGTGATCGGGTCGTACTCTTCCGGAAGCAGCCCGGTCGGTCCGGCCGCGTCCACGATCTGCTGGAACAGCTCTTCCGCCTCGGTGCGCCGCCCGCAGCCCAGGTAAGCCTCCACCAGCCACGAGGCGCACAGGTGGAAGCCACCCTCACCCCCGGGCAGCGCGTCGTCGCGGTTGTACCGATAGACGGTGGAGCCGCTGCGAAGCTCCGCCTCTATCGCCGTGACGGTCGCCTGGAAGCGCTCGTCGTCGGGCGCGAGCAGCCCGGATAGTCCGATGTGCAGCGTGGCGGCATCAAGGTCGGTGCCACCGTAGGCGGTGGTGAAGCTGCTCAGCTCGGAGTTCCAGCCGCGGTCGAGCACCTCGGCCGCGATCTGCTCGCGTAACGGGGCCCAGGCGGGGTCGGCGGCCCTGGCGTAGCGGGCGGCCAGGCGCACCGCGCGGTCCAGGGTCACCCAGCACATGACCTTCGAATAGACCTGGTGGCGGGGGCGCCCGCGCTCCTCCCAGATGCCGTTGTCCGGCTCGTGCCACCGGCGCAGCACGGCCTCGGCCATGGCCAGCACCATCCGCCAGTCCGGGTCGGTCAGCTCACCTCGATGCTCCGCCAGATCGACCACCAGCTCGACGACGGGTCCGAAGACGTCGAGCTGCACCTGTTGGTTGGCAGCGTTGGAGATCCGGACCGGCCGCGAACCGGCGTATCCCGGCAAGGTATCGATCACCGCCTCCGGTCCGAGCGTGGTGCCCCGGACGGTGTAGAGCGGGTGCAGCCGTTCCGGGCCGGACACCGTCTTAAGAACCCGGTGTAACCAGCACAGGAACGCCTCCGCCTCGCCGGCGGATCCCAACGCCACCAGCGTCCGCGCGGTCATCGCCGCGTCGCGCAACCAGCAGAAGCGGTAGTCCCAGTTCCGTACGCCGCCGATCTCCTCGGGTAACGACGTGGTGGCCGCAGCCAGGATCGCCCCGGTCTCGCTGTGGCACAGGGCCCGCAGGGTCAATGCGGAGCGGGCGACCAGCTCGCGCTGGACGCCGGGCAGGCGCA
>JAODNG010000414.1 GCA_025465385.1 Pseudonocardiales bacterium | reverse complement strand
AGTCGGCGTTGCCGGCGTTAGGCGATGCCGTCGAACAGGCTGGTCACCGAGCCGTCATCGAAGACCGCGTGGATCGCCTGCGCCAGCAGCGGTGCGATGGACAGCACTGTCATCCCAGGGAAGCGCTTGTGGTCCGGGATGGGCAAGGTGTTGGTGAAGATGACCTCGCGGGCGCCGCAGGTCGACAGCCGCTGGCTAGCGGACTCCGACAGCACCCCATGGGTGGCGGCGACGACTACGTCGGTCGCGCCGCCGTCGAGCAGCGCCCGCACGGCGCCGGCCACCGTTCCGCCGGTGTCGATCATGTCGTCGATCACCACGCACAGCCGACCCTCGATGTCGCCGACCACCCGGTTGGCGATCGCCTTGTTCGGCTCGCGGGGATTGCGAGTCTTGTGGATGAACGCCAGCGGCGTGCCGCCGAGCGTCTCGGCCCACCGCTCGGCCAGCCGCACCCGGCCGGAGTCCGGCGACACCACGGCCAGCTCCCGACCGGCGTAGGTGTGCTTGACGTGGTCGGCGAGCACCGGCAAGGCGAACAGATGGTCCACCGGCCCATCGAAGAAGCCCTGGATCTGCGAGGTGTGCAAGTCCACCGTCATGATCCGGTTCGCGCCTGCGACCTTGAACATGTCCGCGATCAGCCGGGCGGAGATGGGCTCGCGCCCGCGGTGCTTCTTGTCCTGACGGCTGTACCCCCAGAACGGCATCACGACGGTGATCCGCTTCGCCGAGGCGCGCTTGAGCGCGTCGACCATGATCAGCTGCTCCATGATGGAGTCATTGATCGGGGCGGCGTGCGCCTGCACCACGAAGGCGTCGCAACCGCGGACCGACTCCTCGAACCGGACGAAGATCTCACCGTTGGCGAAGGCATAGGCGGACTGCGGGGTGACCGCGATGTCGAGATACTTGGCCACCTCCTCGGCCAGCTCGGGGTGGTAGCGCCCGGAGAACAGCATCAAGCTCTTCTTCGGGATCGCCGACATCGTGGAAAGGGTCATGCTCACTCCTGCCGCGTCTGGTCACCGTAGGTCCGGTCGGGCGGTAGCGCATGCTTGGCCAGCTTCGCTGCATCTGCGGCCGGGGTTCCCGGGCGCTGCCGGCTCACCCATCCTTCGACATTGCGCTGGCGCCCTCGGGCGACCGCCAGCGCCCCGGGCGGTACATCCTCTGTGATCACCGAGCCGGCGGCGGTGTAGGCACCGTCGCCGATAGTCACCGGGGCCACGAACATGTTGTCCGCCCCGGTCCGCGCGTGTGCGCCCACGGTGCTGTGGTGCTTCGCCACCCCGTCGTAGTTGACGAACACGGTCGCCGCGCCGATATTACTGCCCTCGCCGATCGTCGCGTCCCCGACGTAGCTCAGATGGGGCACTTTCGCGCCAGCGCCCAGCTCAGCGTTTTTGGTCTCGACGAAGGTGCCGACCTTGGCCCGCTCGCCGATCCGGCTGCCCGGCCGCAGATAGGCGAACGGACCTATCTGCGCCCCCTCGGCGACCACCGCACCGATGGCGTGGGTGCGAACCACGGTGGCGCCCGCGCCGATGGTGCATGCCGACAGGGTCGAGTCCGGCCCGATCGTGGCCCCGGCACCCACCACGGTTCCGGCATGCAGCTGCACTCCCGGACGCAGCACGACGTCCGGAGCCAGCGCGATGTCGGCGTCCAGCCACACCGTGGCCGGGTCGACGACGGTGACACCCGTTCGCATCCAGTGTTCCAGCAGCCGCCGGTTGTACTCCGCACCCAGGGCGGCCAGCTGCACCCGATCATTGACTCCGGCCACTAACCACGGGTCCGCGCACCGGTGCGCACCCACCGCCCGCCCGCCGGCGCGCACCAGGCCCAGGACATCAGTGAGGTACAACTCGCCCTGGCTGTTAGCGGGCGCTAGTTGACCCAGCGCATCGCGCAGCACCTCGGCGTCGAAGGCGAACACCCCGGAGTTGATCTCACAGATGGCCCGCTGGGTGGTGGTGGCGTCCCGGTGCTCGACAATGCCGGTGACCGCACCGGAGCCGTCGCGCAGCACCCGCCCGTAGCCGGTCGGGTCTCCCACCTCCGCGGACAGGACGGTCACTGCGCGCCCGGCGAGGTGGTGCTCGGCGAGCAGCCCGGCCAGCGTGGCCGTGTCCAGCAACGGCACGTCCCCGTAACTGACCAGCACCGTCCCGGACAGCCCGGCGGGCAGGACGTCCAACGCGGTGCCGACCGCGTGACCGGTGCCGCGCTGCTCGGCTTGCACGGCGGTGCGCACTTCGCGTCCCAGGGCGGCTGCCACCGACTGCAGGTGGGCCGCCACCGCGTCTCGACCATGGCCGATCACCACGACCAGGTGCTCAGGGACCAGCCCGGCGGCGGCCCGCACTGAGTGCTCCAGCAGGGGCCGCCCGGCCAGCGGGTGCAGCACCTTGGGGATCGCCGAGCGCATCCGGGTGCCTTCGCCGGCGGCGAGCACTATCGCCGTCGTGAGGCTCCCGTCTGGGAGCATCGCCTGTCCTTCCCGGCCTCCGGTGAGGCTGTGCCTGTGCGGCATGACAGGTCGGATCCTACGGGGGCACGGGCCTCGGCGAGCGCTTCGACGTCAATTCGTTGTTCACCCGCTGGTCATCCCAGGCGGGGTTCGCGCATACCGGGCAGGTCGCTGCACTCAGGCTCCCGAACTCAACGGCAGCGCTGTCGAAGGTCGATCAAACAGCTCTGTTGTTCAGTTCGGGAACTGTGGGATCTCCGGTGCCCTCACTGACTGGGCACCAGGGTGACGCAGGCGATCGGGGCGCCCGTCGCGCCTGCCTGCCCCGGGGCTGTCGGGGTGGCCGTCGCTTCATGCAACACGATCGATCCCGGTCTGCGGTCGGTGAAGCCGAACGGCACGGCGGTCTGCGAGGTGCCCTGGCCCGCCGCATCGGTGCGAATGTCCAGCCAGATCTCGTTGCGTGGGTTGGCGTACCGCGAGTTGGTCGATGCCGCTTGGGAGCTGGCGGCGGGATCAATGCGATTTTGGTAGTACGGCCCTGCGTCTTCGCCGGTGCGGCCACAGGCATTGGTGTGCGCGTGAGCGGCGTAGCTCCGATTTGGCTGCAGCCCGGCGACCACCAACGTCGCGACGGTGCGGGAGTAGCCGTAGCCCGAGGGAGTGACGCTGGCCAGGACCGCTGAGTCGGCCGGCGCCAGGGATGGGTTGTAAGTGATGGCCTTGGAGGCCGGATCCGGTGCGGTGAAAGTGCCGCTGCCGGACAGAGCTGTCGGATCCGGGCGTGCATGGCTGGCAGGTTTCGCAGCAGGCGTCTGGGATTGCTGGTGGCCGCAGGCCATCGGCGTGAAAGCCAGGACAGTTGCAGCGACGGCGAGCGTGAGCCGGCGGCCCATTTGGCGACCTGTGACCGACCGTTTACCTAGCGCAGCTGCCGTGGGACATATGTGAGGTTTCTCACTCAGAGGTAGTGGTCTCATGTATGTATAATTCCGCGCCCGCCGGCATCCCGCGAGACGATCTTCCCTCGTGTGGGTGTCCATCCACGGCAGGCGCGGTGTTCCGCCGCGCGAGAATCAGAGCTGCGGTCGCAGTTGCACCACGGTCATGAGCGGCCTGCTCGGTGAGAACTGATGTCAACTGCGGATGCCAGGGGAGAGGTAGTGACGCTTGGGGTATTCCTGGCCGGCCGCTCCGCCGCCAGGATTCGAACCTGGACCATCGGAACCAAAATCCGAGGTGCTGCCTTTACACTACGGCGGAAGAGCGGGCCCCAACCCGCAGGCACATGGTGCCACGGCCGCTGCGCTCACTTCAGCGCAACCCTCCCAGCGTTATTGGGGCTGGTATCGCCGAGTCGGCGTCTGGCCACCACAGGCGTCGGGCGGATAACCTACGGTTCAGTTACTTATGTCGTGCAGGTCACCCGGCGTTTCGCCGCAGGTGCGAGCATGACGGTACTGCGGCGTGGCGGCCATCCGCGCCTGTCGACCTGAGGAGCACCGGCCGATGACGTTGACCGCCGACGCCGACCAGCAGCGCACCGGGCCCGAGCCGGATCTTTCGGGGCAGCGAACGTGGGGACCGCAGATTTTGGTGTACCTGTTTGTGTTGGCGCCCATGCTGGCTTTGATGGTCGCGGTGCCGATCGCCTGGGGGTGGGGGCTCGGCTGGGTGGACGTCGCGTTGTTCGTGGGGAGCTACTTCGTCAGCCTGCTCGGCGTGACCGTCGGATATCACAGGTATTTCACCCACGGCGCGTTCAAGGCGAAGCGCTGGTTGCGGATCGGCCTGGCGGTGATGGGCAGTACCGCCATGCAGGGGCCGCTGCTGCATTGGGTCGCCGACCACCGACGCCATCATGCCTACTCAGACAAGGAGGGCGACCCACATTCGCCGTGGCTGTTCGGTACTTCCCCGATGGGTGTGGCCAAGGGCTTCTGGCATGCCCACATGGGTTGGCTGTTCAACCGCGACCTGTCCAACCCGCGCCGGTTCGTCCCAGATCTGCTGGCGGACCCGACCATGGTCCGGGTGAGCAAACTGTTCTGGCTGTGGACCGGGATCTGGCTCGTGTTGCCGGGAATCATCGGCGGGCTGGTGACCTGGTCCTGGTGGGCCGTGCTGACCGGATTGTTCTGGGCTGGGTTGGTACGCGTGTCGTTCCTGCATCACGTCACCTGGGCAGTGAACTCGGTGTGTCACATGGTCGGCAAGCGGCCGTTCGACTCCCGTGACAAGGCCGCGAATTTCTGGCCGATGGCGATCCTTTCCGCCGGGGAGTCCTGGCACAACCTCCACCATGCCGACCCGACGTCGGCGCGGCACGGCGTGCTCCGTGGGCAGATCGACATCTCGGCTCGAGTGATCTGGTTGTTCGAGAGGCTCGGTTGGGTCTGGAACGTCCGCTGGCCGACGCCGCAACGGCTAGCGAAGCTTGCGGCGAGGGCTTAGCGGGCGGCTACCGGAACACCGGTTACTCCTCTGCGTAATTACTTAGTGACTATACGCATACAACACACAGTGGCACTGGTTGCGCCGTACGGGTGAACGTTGTAGGTGTTACAGTAACCGAGTAACGACCGGCAGTGGGCGGTAGATATACGCAGTGTGGGGAGGGGCGAACCCACTGTACGAGAGGGTGAGTACGGCACGCTGGACCCGTTGGGGGCCGTAGGCGTGCTCACTTCCGTGCGAGTTGCAAAACATTCAGTTGTCGGCAGACATCTCGAGTCACGGCAGGGGGCCCGTCTCGATGAAGTTCGTTGCAAGTACCGCCCAACCGGCCGCAAACCTAGCTGGCTGCGAACCGGGAGGTCTCACGACCTTCGGTCCCGATGTTCGCGTCGCTGTGGTGGGCTATGGCTACTGGGGCTCCAAACACATGCGAGTGCTCAGCAGTATGCCCGGTGTGCGAGTGACCATCGTCGACGAGGATCCGGAGCGGATCGCGGAGGCGAGGCGAAACTACCCGCAGGCTGAATCAGCACTGCGTCTCGGCGATGTGTTGGGGCGGGTGGACGCGGTGGTCGTCGCGACCCCACCGGCCGCGCATGCCCCAGTCGCGCTGCAAGCGCTGCGCCAGGGGCGGCACGCTCTGGTGGAGAAACCGCTGGCCACGACCATCGAGGACGCACAGGAGATGGTCGACGCCGCGGCGGCCAACGGTGTGCACCTGATGGCGGGGCATACCTTCGAGTACAACGCGGCGGTCTGGAAACTGAAGGAGATCATCGATTCCGGTGAGCTCGGCAGGGTCCTCTACATTGACGCCGCTCGGCTGAGCCTGGGCAAGTACCAGCGTGACTGCAACGTCATCTGGGACCTCGCGCCGCACGACATCTCGATCGCGACGTTCCTGCTCGGCGAAGTGCCCCGGTCCACCTGGGTATGGGCCAAACGGCATGTCGGGCACCGCCACGCCGACGTGGCATACCTGCGACTGGACTTCGAGAAGGCCGCCACCCACGCATTCGTGCACGTCAGCTGGTTGGACCCCTGCAAGGAACGGCGGGTCACCATCGTCGGTGAACGCAAGATGGTCGTCTACAACGATATGTCGGACAATGAGCGTATCCGGATATACGACATCGGCGTCGACCCGACCGATCCCGACGACCATGGTGAATCGCACGCGATGCCGGTTTCTTATCGAACCGGAGATATCGTGTCACCATTCATTCAGTTCAATGAACCGCTGCTGGTCCAGGACAGCCATTTCATCGACTGCATTCGTACCGGCGCCAAGCCGAACACGCCCGGCGAGCGCGGGCTGGATATCGTCCGGGTCCTGGCCGCGACCGATGTTGCGGAGGCCACCGGGCGCCCAGCCTTCGTCGCTGGCAGCATCGACCCGGCCGGTACGGAGCTGGCGCGGGAGGTGGCCTCATGACCGTCGCGTCCGGTGTTCCCTGCAGTGTTCCTTTTTTGGATCTCGGAGGCGTCAACAACGGGCTCCGCGAGGAGTTCGATGTCGCCTGGAAGACCGTGCTCGACCACGGCCACTTCGTCGGCGGCCCCGAGGTGGAGCGCTTCGAGAGCGAATTCGCCAGCTACTGCGAAGCCCAGGCGTGCATAGGGGTGGCTAACGGAACCGATGCGCTGGAACTCATCCTGTCCGGGCTGGGAATCGGGCGTGGCGACGAGGTCATCGTCCCGACGAATACCTTCATCGCGACGGCTGAGGCGGTATGCGCGACCGGTGCGCGGCCCCGGTTCGTCGACGTGTGCCCCGACACCCTGCTGATCGACCCAGCCGCCGCGCAAGCCGCGATCAACAGCTCGACCGCCGCGATCATCGCCGTGCACCTGTACGGCCAGATGGTGGATCCTGAACCGATCTCAGCGATCGCCGCCGCACACGGGCTTGCCCTCATCGAGGACGCCGCACAGGCCCATGGCGCCCGGCACCGCGGGACCAGCGCGGGCAGCGTGGGTATCGCCGCCGGGTTCAGCTTCTACCCCGGCAAGAATCTCGGCGCCCTGGGCGACGGCGGTGCGGTGGTCACCAGCGATCTAGCCCTGGCCGACCGGATCCGCAGCATCGCCAACCACGGGCGGTCAGTGAGCGACCGCTACCTGCATGACCTGGCCGGGCGAAACAGCCGGCTCGACACGTTGCAGGCGGCGCTGCTGTCCGCGAAGTTACCGCGGCTGGACGCCGGCAATGCCCGGCGCGCGGCGGCGATGGCGGCCTACCGCGAGATGCTGCCGCAGGGCTGTACTCCAGTATCAGTGCAGCCGGGCGCCGCGCCGGTGTACCACTTGGCGGTCATCCAGGTCGATGATCGCAGCGAAGTCGGCGCCACGCTCACCGCGGCTGGTATCGGCTGGGGAGTGCACTACCCGATCCCCTGCCATCAGCAGCCGGCCCTAGCCGGCCGGTATCAGCCGGGGTCCGATGACTTCGCGGTAGCGGAGCGCGCGGCCGGCCGAATCTTATCCCTCCCGATGTCCCCGACGCTGACTGTCGAGCAGGTTGCGCGGGTCTGCGATGTGCTCGGAGGTGCGCTGTGAGCGATGTTTCCCATGTCTTCCAATACGGGGCTAGCGAGTCGAATGGACGTTCGATGGGCTACGAGGAGAAGTTGCAGCAGTCCCCGGGGACTGGCCCTCACGAGACCGGCGTGGTGCCGCCGCAGCGCTCGGAGAGTCGGTTCGACAGCCTCCCAGAAGACAGCGGTGGCGGCTGGCTGACGACGCGCCTCTTAATACTGAGCTTGACGATCATCCTGCTGGGCACCGCCGCCGGGCTGCTTGGCGCGCTGGTGTTGCCGAAAACCTACGGTGCCCGCGCGGAGATCCTGTACTCCAACGGACAGGGCCAGCAGGGCGGCGGCGACCCTATGAAGCAGGATCGGCAGTTGTCCACCCAGCTGGTGTATCTACAGAGCCGGGCCGTGCTCGGCCCGATCGCGCAGAAGCAGGGCCGGGACTTCAAGGATCTCACCAAAGATGTCAGCGTGGCGGTCCTGGACAACAGCGACGTCATTCAGGTCGAGGCGCACGGTGCCACCAAGCTGGCCGCGATGCAGACGCTGCAGGCCATCATGGACGGGTACATGACGCTCATCGGTCAGCCCACCGGGGTGTCCCGCAATCTCAGCACCCAGCTGGCGGACGCCCACACAAACACCACCCAGCTCCAGACGCAGGTGCAGCAACTCACCACCGCGGTGGTGGCCGGAACCGCCACTCAGGTCGCCCTCAACGATGCCCGGGTTCAGCTCACCGCATCCCAGGATCTGGAAAAGGCGATCCAGGGTCGGATCGATCAGCTCAAGCTGACCGGCCAGGACGGGCCAGACGCTCAGCTGCTGACGCCGCCGTACTCGATGCCCGACGCCGTGTTCCCGCAGCCGCTGATCGCGGCCGGCACCGGTGCACTGGTCGGATTGATCGTGGCCGGCGGGGTCGTGGCGATGGGTGCCCGGCGCCGGGCCAGGCCGTGAGGGCCCGGTTGTGGCCGCCTCAACGGTGACAGCTATCGAGGACCCAACCCCTATCACCACAGCCCGGAACTCGGCCACCGTTGCAGGTTGGACGCTGGTCAGCAGGGCCACCGGGCTGCTGCGGGTACTGGTGATCGGAGCGGTGCTGGGCCCGACCTACTTCGCCAACGCCTTCCAGGCCGGTTACGTCGTCCCGAACCTGGTGTTCACCATGGTCGCCGGCCCAGTGCTAGCGATGGTGCTGGTGCCCGGCGTGGTCCGCGCCATCGGTGCCGTTGGCGTTGCGCGGGGCCGGGAAGTCCTTGGTGGGGCGGCTGGGTGGTTGCTGGGCGTTTCCGGCGCCGTGGTGGCGCTGCTGATGATCCTGTCTCCCGCGGTGGCCTGGACACTGACCTTCGGAATCCCGGATCCCGCTGCGCGGGCCCGAGGTCTGTGGCTCACCACCGTGCTGGTTTTGCTCGTTGCACCTCAAGTTTTGCTGTACATCGCGGCGCACCTAGGCATGGCCGCGCAGCAATCCCGCGGCCGCTTCGCATTGGCTGCCGGCGCGCCCGCCGTGGAGAACGTCATCCTGATCGCGACGGTCGTCTTGGCCGGCTGGTACTACGGAACCGGCCTCGACGTCGAGCACGTGCCGATCGATATGGTCCTTACGCTCGGGTTGGGCAGCACGGCGGCCGTCGCGCTACATGCGGCGCTGCAGGTGTTCGGCGCCGCTCGGGTGGGCTTACTGACGTGGCCGTCGATGGGTTGGCGGCACGACTCCGAGGCCCGCGCGATCAGCCGCCGGTTGATGCGTTCGGTTGGCGTCGCGGCGTGGCCCGCGGCGGCGATGTACGTGCTGCTTGCCCTGGCCGGCTCGGTGCCCGGCGGCGTATTCGTCGTGCAGCTTTCCTATTCCGTGTTCTACTCGCTGTCCTACGTCAGTGCCCGTGCTGTTTCCATGGCGGCGCTGCCTGGGCTGGCCAACGCCGCCCACAAGGAGGACGGCGCGACTTTCGGTTCGACGTGGCGGCAAGGTCTGTCCTACGCCATCATCGCTAGCCTGCCGCTGCTGGTGCTGCTCGCGATGAACTCCGTACCTACGGCGAACATCCTCGCCAATGGTGAGTTGCGGCACGCCGCGCTGATCGGACCCCTCGCCACCTGCCTGGGGGTGGTGGCGGTGGCTCAGCTGGTCGGCGGGGTGCACGACATCGGCCGACAGGCGATGTTCGCCCGGCTGGACGACCGCATTCCGCGCCGGGCGAGCGAAGTCGCGTTCGGGGTCATTCTGTTGGCCGCAGCAGCGTCGCTGCTGCTGCCCGCCGACGGATCCCGGCTGATCTGGTTGGTGGCGGCCATCCTGGCCGGCGAGCTCGCGGCCGCGGCGACGGTGTTGACCCGGCTGCGCCGGTCGATCCAGCCCGAGCGCTTCTTCGAACCTGGAATGTTGGCTGCTGCGCTGGTGGCCACGCTCGCGTTGGTGCCGGTGGCCGCCACGATGTGGTGGCTGGCCCACATCACTGGTGGAGATCGGCTGGCTGGCGACCGGCTCGCCGACTTCGCACTTCTGGCCCTGGGCGGTGTTGTGGCGCTTGGGGTTTACGTCCTGGTGCTCCGTGTCGCGGTGCGACGGATAGGTGGTGGGTCATGACCCGAACCCTCCCGCCCAGCTCTGGTCGATCTTCCGCCTCCGGCGGGGGCAGTCCGTCGCCCGCCGAAGGCGGGTCCAGCCCGGTTCCGACGCGCGGTCAGAGCCCGCCAACACCTGCAAGCAGCCGCTGGCTGGGGCTGGGAGCCGCCGGGTGCGCCGTGGCGGGCGGGATCCTCGCGGTGGCGGTCGGGCCGCTGATCGCGCTGGCTGCCATCGGGGTGCTGGTCCTGGTCGGTGTGTTCGCCGCGGCGGCCTACCGGCCCGCCTTTGCGACCTACGCCTATCTAGGCACACTGCCCCTGATCGCAGGCATCGACCGGGGCAACCTGCTCCCGTTGGTGCGCCCCAACGAGGCGCTACTGGTCGTACTGATCGCTGGGGCCCTGGTCGGCGGTTTTATTCGATGGCGCCCGGGCGAGCGGGTGCCACTGCGGCTGGACCAACTCGATATACCACTCGGTTTTTTCCTGTTGATGTCAACGGCGTGGCCGCTGCTGTCCATGATGCTGCGCGGGCACACGCCACTGACCTCCGATCTGGCCGCGGTACTGCCGGTTTGCAAACTCGTTGCCATCTACCTGCTGGTTCGCTTCAGTGTCAGCACTGAAGGCCAGCTGGTGCGCTGCTTCCGGCTGATCATCTGGCCGGGAGCAGTGGTCGCGGTGATCGCAATCCTGCAGACCCTGCACTTCGGTCCCGTCGTCTCGATTCTGCAAGCCGTCTGGACGCCCGACAGCAACGCCGCAGCACTCGCCGAGCGGGGCACTACAACGCTCGGCTCACCGCTGGCCACCGGTGACTACCTCGTTATCTGTTTGACCTTGGTGATTTGCTGCGGGATGCGGGGGCTGTTGGACCGTCGGGAGCGGCTCGCGTTGGGAGTGCTACTCGGTGCGGGTGTTCTCGCCACTGGCCAGTTCTCCACCTGGATCTCCGCGGTGGTCGCGGGCGGGGTCATCCTGTGGCGCTTCAGCATCGTGCGCCGCAAGTCGCTTCGTCTTCTGTGGCTGGTCCCGGTCGCGCTCGCAGTTGGCGCGCCGGCGTTGATCGGCCGGTTGCAGGGGTTCGGCGAGTTCGGCGTGCCGCGCAGCTGGATCGGCCGCTGGAGCAACCTGTCCACTTTCTACCTACCGCGGTTCGGCTTCGTCAACGTCCTGCTGGGGGTCTCGCCCAACTCGGTGCTGCCGGCACCGGAGAGGTGGCGCGATGTCATCTACCTGGAAAGCGGCTACCTCAACTTGCTCTGGATCGGCGGGATCCCGCTGCTGATCGCGTTCGGGTGGCTGTCGGTCGTGGTGCTGCGCAGAACCGGCAAGCTGATCGCCCAGTCGGACGACCCCTCGGACGGTCCGCCTCGTGCGCTGTCCGCGGCGGCCTCAGCGCTCTGGGTTTCCTGGTGGTTCGTGGTCATCCTCACCGTCCTCGATCCGCATCTGACGTTCCGAGGTTCCGGCGACTTGCTGTTCGTGCTGTTAGGAATGACGACGGGGAGGCTTAGTGTCCAGCGGCATTGAACAGGCACGTTTGCCAGCCCGGTGGGAACCGATTGCGCGGCGCACCGTCGATCTGGTGGTGGTGGTGATCGCGTTAACGGTGCTGGTGATCCCCATGCTGATCATCGCGCTGATGATCAGGATGGGGAGCCCCGGGCAAGCCTTTTATCGTCAGCAGCGGATAGGCCGGGGGGGCCGACCGTTCACGATGTACAAGTTCCGCACCATGCGGGTGGGCTGCTCCGACTCGCAGCACCGCGAGCTCATCGCTCGCGAGTTACGGGGCGAGGACACGTCCGTCGGCGGTAGCTGGAAGATCGACAGCGATCCGCGGGTGACCCGGGTCGGCACGATCTTGCGACGCACCAGCCTCGACGAGCTTCCTCAGCTGCTGAACGTTCTGCTGGGGCAGATGTCGTTGGTCGGGCCGCGTCCGTGCTTGGACTGGGAAGCGGAGATGTTTCCAGCCAAGTTCGCCCAGCGCTTCGACGTCCCGCCCGGTCTCACCGGGCTCTGGCAGGTCAGCGGGCGCAGCACCATGGGCACGCTGGAGATGCTTGAACTCGATTTGGCTTATGTGCGCAGTTGGAGTTTCTGGACTGATCTCATGATCTTGTTGCGAACCGTTCCGACGCTGCTGCGGGGGCACGGCGCTCGTTAACTAAAGATCGTCTTTTGGCAGCTGGGGGGAGCAGCCGTGACGGCCATAGCAGCGACGATTTTTACGATCCCACGACTATCGCGCAGGGCTCGAGCAGCCGTGCTCACAATCCATGTCGCGATGTCGGTCGGCTGGCTTGGACTCGACGGCGCATTGGTGGCGCTGGAGGTAGCTGGACTATCCACCGCTAACGCGGCAATGCGGGCTGGGATCGGCGCCGCGATGGCCGTGATCGCATGCTGGGTGCTGATACCGGTGGTCTTCGCCTCGCTGACCAGCGGGCTGGTGCTGGCGCTGTCCACCCCGTGGGGCCTGGGCCGGTACTGGTGGGTGCTCGCCAAGTGCGGCATCGCCGGCGCATTGACCGCGGCAGGGTTGGCATTCCTGCTACCGCAGTTACCTTCACTCGTCGCCGGCGGTGGTGAGCCCGCCGGGATACAGACGCTGATCGCGAGGGCGCTGGCGTTGGTCCTGCTACTCGCGGCGACCGGGCTCTCGGTGGTCAAGCCGTGGGGGAAGACACCCCGCGGCCGGGCGGTCGCGCCAGCCGGTCGCCGGCCAGCGAAACAGGCCAGCACAGAGCCCGATCAGGCGCTGGCACAACGGCCTGAAAAACGGGGCGCCCGAGTGCCCGCGCCACGGTCCGGACAGCAACCCGGTCGCGTGCCCGGGAAACAGCCCAGCATCCTGGCTCAGCAGAAGTAGCGGTACAGCAGCGCTCCCGCCTGGCTGGTCACCTCATCGGGCACCGAGTCGTCGGTGAGCAACCGGGTGAGCTCGCCGAGCATCGCGCTTGCCTGGGAGCTGCTGCGGGCGTGTTCACCGCCAGCGCGCAGGGTAACAATCTGTCGCTGTTCGGTCGCCCACTTGCGCTTGTAGGCGATCAGCCCCGGCTGATCGAGGTCGGACAGGCCCCAGTCGACCAGTCCGGCTCCGTGCTGCACTCCCCAGCGGATCCCGGCCCAGAAGATCGCGTCGTTCGGGCGCAGCGGCAGGTGTTCGTGCCGCGACGCCCCGAACTTGTAGTACAGCGCGTCCCCCCACGCCAGGAAGACCGCACCGGCGATCAGTTCGTCACCGGCGTGGGCGAGCATCGTCACGATCGCATCGTCGGGGGCGAATGCCTCCCAGATGTGATCGAACAGTTCGACGGGCTGGGCGAGCAGCCGGTACTTGCGCTTGCGCAGCCCGACGTGCAACCCGTGGAATCGGTGCACGGCGTCCCGGCCGGTGTGCGCCTGCACCTGGACCCCTTCGCGCTCCGAGATCACGATGTTGCGCCGGGCGTGCTGGGACAGCCGCCGCCGGATCTCCTCGACGCCACCGTCCAGCGGCGTACCGTGCCACGCCGCCGCGGCGACCCGCCCGAAGCGGGGATCGCCGGCGGGTACGGCGGTGTCAAAGCACCGCAGGCTCAGCGGAGCAGCGGCGGTGATGATCCCGTCCACAAGGGCTTTCCAATCGCCCTGGTCATCGGTGAGCGGATCTGCCCGGTCGGAGAACGGCAGGCTCGACAACCGGTCGCCGCGGATGTCGCTGATCGGGACCCAGGCCAGTCCCGCCCGCGGTTGCCCGTCCCAGTCGAGCCGGATAGCGCTGGCAGGGGTGAAGCCGTAGGTCGCGCATACCGCGTCGATCCACGGTGGCGAGGTGAACACGCTTCCATGGGGCCCGAGGGCGAGTTGACGCCAGCGGGGGTCGCTGCGCGGATCGGTGACTACGGTCTCCGGTTGAGCTGCGGGCGCATTCACGGACGCGACGGTACCCGCTGTTGGGGTAGGGTGAATGTGACGCGCTGGAAGCGGGTCGTCGCGGTGAGTGCATATTGTTGAGCCGGGCTGAACAGGGGTGAGGACTCATGACCACGCTGTTTGTTGCCACGACAGGTGGGCATCTGACCCAGCTCGACAGCCTGGCGAGCCGGATCCCGCCCAACGGCGATGCGGTGTGGGTTACCCATGCCAATGAGCAGAGCCGGTCGATGCTGGCGGATCGGGACGTGGAGTTCGTGCCCTATGTCGGGGTACGCAACGTGCCCGACGTTCTTCGCTGCATTCCTGATGCGCGCCGGCTGCTGGAGCATCGCAAAGTGACCAGGGCGGTGTCGACGGGGTCCGGGATCGCGCTGGGTTACCTGCCCTACTTGGCCGCCTGCGGCGTGGAATGCCACTACATCGAAAGCGCCACGCGGGTGAGCGGACCGTCTGTGACCGGCCGCGTGCTGCAGTGGGTTCCCCGGGTTCGTACCTACACCCAGTACCAGAGCTGGGCGGACCAGCGCTGGAGTTACGCCGGCAGCGTGTTCGACGGTTATCAGAGCGCCGCTGTGACGCGGGTGCCCGATGCGGTGCTGCGGGTGGTGGTGACGGTGGGCGCCGCGACCCAGTACCCGTTCCGCCGGCTCTTCGAGCACCTCGCGCCGCTGCTGGCAGCCGACGGTGCGCTGGCGCAGGCCACCGGGTTGCCGGTGGAAGTGCTGTGGCAGACCGGGGACACCCCGGTGGACGATCTGCCCATCCGTGCCACGCCGGCGTTGCCCGCGGCCGAGCTGGGCGCCGCCCAGGGCAAGGCGGACCTCGTGATCAGCCATGCCGGCACGGGTTCGGCGCTGGCCGCGCTCAACGCCGGGCGCTACCCGATCCTGGCTACCCGGGACAGCGCCCGCGGCGAACAGGTCGACGACCACCAGCACCAACTGGCCACCGAACTCGCCCGCCGAGGCCTGGCCATGCACCGCGACGCGCAAGCCATCACCGTCGACGACATGATCGAGACCATGGGCATCTCAATCCGACGCACCGCGTCGCCCCCACCGTTCGCCTTGCGCTAGCGCCTCAAGGGTGCGGGCCAGTCCTTCGGCTAGCGGTATCGGTGGTGATAGGCCGAGGTCGCGGCGAGCGCGGCTGACGTCGAGGCAGCTGCGGGTCAGCTCGCCATGACGGCCCGGGCTGAACTCCGGCTCGAATGCCGCGGGGTCGACGCCTGCCGCCGCCGCGACGGCCGCGGCGAGTTCCAGCACGCTGATCTCCGTGCCGGTGCCGATGTTGTACTCGCCGTGGGCCGGCTTCCGGGCACTGGCCGCCGCCAGATTGGCTGCCACGATATCGCTGACGAAGACGTAGTCGCGGGTCTGCCGCCCGTCGCCGTAGACGACCGGCCGGCGCCCGGTCAGCGCCCGGTTACAAAAGATCGCGATGACACCGGCATCACCGCGAGGATCCTGCCGCGGGCCATAGACATTGCCGTACCGCAATGTCACCACGTCCAGCCCGCGCATCCGGCCAAACCAGCGTGCGTAATTCTCTGCGGTGAGCTTGCTCAAGCCGTAAGCAGAGATCGGGTTCGGCGCCACATCCTCCGAAGTGGGCACTACCTCGGTCGCACCGTAGATCGCGCCACCGGTGGAGGTGTTCACCACCCTGCGCGCGTCGGCAGCGTGTGCGGCGGCGAACACATTTACCGATCCGAGCACGTTGACCGCGGCATCACGGGCCGGCTCTTCCATCGAGACCCGCACGTCGATCTGTGCCGCGAGGTGGAACACGACCTCCGGTCGGAAGGAGCGGAACACCTCGTCGACGGCGGCACCGTCGCGGACATCGAGCTCAACCAGCTTCGCGCCGCGTCCCAATGCGCCGTCCAGATGGGACCCCGTGCCCCCGCTGAGGTCATCGACGACCAGCACGTCGGCGCCCTCATTCACCAGCGCGTCGACGACGTGCGAACCGATGAAGCCCGCCCCCCCGGTCACCATCGCCCGCGAAGGCGGGTCAGTCGGCAACGGGTCGCAGACCCGCGGCGCGGGCGACGCTGACTGCTTCGAGCCGACTACGCACGCCGAGCTTGGTCAGGATGCTGCGCACGTGGGTTCTGACAGTGCTGGTGGAGACCACCGACTCGACGGCGATCAGGCTCACCGGCATGCCGTCCACCATGTGTCGCAATACCTCGCGCTCACGGTGGGACAGCACGTCCAGGCGCGCGCTGCAGTCGCGGGCGCGTCGCACGTCGTCGCGCAACTCGCGCAGCACCACGCCGAGCTGCCGGGGCGGGTAGAAGGCATGACCGAGCGGGACCCCACGCAGCACTTCGAGCAGGTGATCCAGGGAGCTCTCCTTGGACACCCAGGCGGTAGCCCCGGCCCGCGCCGCCGCGACGGCATGGGCGCAGTCGTGGCTTCCGGTGAGGATGACCAGCTGTGCCGGGGGATAGGCGGCGTGCAGTTTCCGGAGCATCCCGCCGGTCGCGACGGTCGCCGAACCGATCTCGGTTGTCACGACGTCCGGGCGCAGGGTGCGAACCATATCCAGCAGGCGTGGGTCGTCAGGCGTGGCGCTACCGACGACCCACAGATCAGTGGTGGTGGAGAGCTGGACGGTCAGGGCGTCGGTCAGCATTGTGTGACTGTCCACGAGGAGAACCCGCAAGAACGTCACGGGCTCAACTGTGCCCGGCAGTGCCTCTAAGCGGCAACTCCCGATCTGCGTGACGTTGTTGAACCCGTCCATGTCGGCGAATACGTCTAGTCCGTCGACGATGCTCTCACCGCCGTCGACACGGTCATCTGGTCGCCGAAAGTCGCGCGCATCTCCACCGCCCGGCGGGCTGGACTGGTCCAGCGCCCGGTGGAGCTCAACCAGGCCCGTGGGAACACATATAGCGCGATCGCGGCGTCGAGCACCCGAAGGAACGGGAAGAAGATCCACAGCAGCAAGAAACGCAGTCTGCGCTCGATCAACGAGACCACACACGTCAGCGCCAAGTCGGCACCGGTCACGGCGAGCAGCAGCACTTGCAGTGTCATGTGGGCGGCGACCGCGCTGTGCGCTGCTGCTATCCCCGGCCACAACAGCGCCTCCGGGTACACCGCGGGCACGGCGAGAACAACCACCAGAAACGGCAGCAGCAGGAAGAACATGCTGCTGGTCAGCAGCTCGAGCAACAGTACTGTGAGCATGGCGCTGAACAGGTTGAACCGGGGCGGATGCCGTCGCACCGTCTGCCACAGACCCAGCCCCCATCGCTTGATCTGGCGGACGTAGTCGCGGAGGTTGTCCGGATCCTGGGTCACCGCGACGGCGCCGAGGCTGAACGCCACCTTGCCCAGCCGCTTCTGGTAGATCTCGAACGTCATGTTGAAGTCCTCGATCACCAGGCCGGGCGGGTTCATCTCGATCTGCGGCAGCACAGCCGTGCGATACATGCTGGCGAAACCGGGCACGATATGGGTGGCGTTGGTGAACCGCCAGGTCTGGCCGAACTTCAGCAGCCGCTGGCTGATCGCGTAAATGCGCTCCCGGTGGCACACCAGGACCTTGCCGACCATCGACAGCGCGCGGCCATGCCAGTGCGTCCGGACCGCGCCGGCGACAGCGACGACTTGAGGGTCGTCGAAATGCGGCAGAGCGGCATCGAAATACCCCGGCTCGATGGTCGTATCAGCATCCAACAGCAGTACCGCCCGGAAGCGCTGCACCAAACCGAAGCGCTCGATCGCCTCTTCAAGAGCGCCGGCCTTGCCGACGTTGGTGCGGGTTTCGATGACATTGACACCGGTCCGCCGGGCCAGCTCGGCGGTCCGATCAGTGGAGCCGTCGGAGACCACGTGGACATTGCACCGGGGCACCAGCGCGGCGATCGCCGCGATGCTGGCCTCGATCACCATTTCCTCGTTGTGCGCGGGGATCAGCACCGCGACGTCCTGCACGGTCATCGACGGACCGCGACGAAGCCCAAGCCGTCTCAACCGGCCGCGGAGTGTCTTGGTGGCCCAGGTCTCCTCGAGCAGCCGCGCCAGACCAACGCTTGCCCATAGCACGAAGTTAACGCCGAAGACGACGATCGCAACCGACCACCAGGGCATCAGCGGGACGACCCTTCAGCACCGGGAGCGGCCACGGGAAGGATGTTGTGCAGCGTTGCCCAGGTCCGGTCGTCCTCCGAGCTGATCATCCACAGGAAGGCTCCGCGGATCCCGGCGGCCTTCGCGGCCTCGAGCTTGGTCGCGGTGCTCTCGGCGTTCTCGTACCAGACCTCGTGCTGGTGGCCTTGGGCGTCGGTGTACTTGAAGTATGGTGACTGGCTGAGCCGGTCGAACTGCGAGGTGGCGTGAAACGCCCTGGCGCGTCCGAAACATTGGATCCAGGTGACCACTTCGCCTTGGCCGCCGTCCACCCAGTCGTAGCCAGAAACCGCAACCCCGAGCACGATCTTCTCGGCGGGTATCTGAGTCTTGGCATAGGTCAGCACATCGCGGACCCAGGGCAGCGGCGCGACCGGTCCCGGCGCTGACCCTGACCAGTTGTAGTCGTATGCCATCAGCCGGACCTCGTCGGCCGCCTTACCGATGGCTGCGTAGTCCTGCCCGGCGTTGCGCCCGTCCTCGCCGGCGTCGGTGGTCTTGGCGAATACGGCGATCGTGAGGATCTTGTTCTTATCGTGTAACGCGTCGGCCAGGCGGGTCACGAACGTGGTGAACACCTGCCGGTCGGTGGCCGGCAGATCCTCGTAGTCGATGTCGATCCCGTCGTAGCGCTCCCGCTGCACCAATGCGACGATGTCGTTGATGTGCCGGGTCATCGCGGCGGGATCGTGCAGCATGTTCGCGACCGGTTCGTAGGCCCACAGGCCGTTGGTCCTGTTCGCGATCGACGGGACCAGCGGGATTCCCAACGTGCGCAGCTGAGCCATCCCCGCCGCCGTTTCGGCGGTCCGTCCGGGCGGCGCCTGCGAGACGATCTGACCGTTGTTCGTGATTCCGTAAATCCACGGGGAGACCTCATTGAAGGTGCCCCGGTTCGCTGCCAGGACGGTCTGACCGGCGCTGAGGTTCCAGAACGGCAGGGAGGCCACCGCGAGGCTGGCTGGTTTCTCGGCCGGTCCGAGCATCCGCGGCACCGTGACCAGCAAGGCCACCGCGCCCAGGAACAGCAGAATGAGGAAACTCGACCCGGTCAGCACGCGCCGCCTGCTGGACCGCCGCGGCTTGCCCGTTCTGGAGGCGCCCGGCGACTGCGGGTCGATGCTGGTATTGACCATCAGCGCACCGCTGCCCGGACCAGATTCGGCCGGCTCTGCTCGTCGATCACTGAGCGCAGGATGTCATCCAGCGTCCGGGTCGGCCGGAAATCGATCAGCTTGCGCGCCCTGGTGCAGTCCGGGACGCGTCGCTGCAGGTCCTCATATCCCGCGCCGATGCCCTGCTCGTAGGTCAGGTGCACGACGTCGCTGGACGACCCGGTCAACGCCAGTACTCGCAACGCCAGGTCGGCGATGGACACCTGTTCGGTGCTGCCGACGTTGACGGCGGTGCCGTACGCGTCGCGCGCGTCCACCAATGCCACCAACGCCGGTACTACGTCCTGCACATGGCAGAAGCAGCGGATCTGCGCGCCCGTCCCGAAGACGGTCAGTGGCGCCCCGGCCAGCGCTTGGGCCACGAACCGCGGGATAACCATGCCGTAGCGGCCGCTTTGCCGAGGCCCCACCGTGTTGAACAGCCGAACGATCACCGCCTGCAGACCGAGCTCAGTGACGTAGGAGTGGGTGAGGCTCTCGTCGACCGCCTTGGCCTCGGAGTAGGACCAGCGGTGCAGGAGCGGTGAACCCACCACCCGATCGTCGTCCTCGCACAGGCCGATCTTCGTGTTCTTGCCGTAGACCTCGCTGCTGGAGGCGATCAGGACCCGGTTTTGGTGCCGGTGAGCCGCGGTGAGGACATTCTCGGTGCCGTGGATGTTGGTGCGCAGGCTCTGCAACGTCCGATCCCGGATGACGAAGGATCCGACGGCCGCGGCGAGGTGGAAGATCGTGTCGACTCCGCTGGCGAGCGTGTTGACCAGCGCCTCATCCAGCACCGAGCCCTCGACGTAGCGAAAGCGGGGGTGGTCGCTGATCGAGGACAGGTTGGCCAGTGATCCGGTGGCCAGGTCGTCGAGCACGACGACATCGTGTCCCGCGGTCAGCAGGTGGTCGGCCAGGTGCGAGCCGATGAAGCCGGCTCCGCCGGTGATCAACGCTTTCATCGATTGTCTCCGATCGGGTCAGGCAGAATGTGGGAGACGCTCGGCCGGCGCCGGGCCATCAGCCGGTCGTAGAGGTCGTCGATCCGGCGGGCCACCGCCTCGATGCCGTAGCGCTCACGGATGGCGGGGACGCCCTCTCGCGGGCGGCGCCCGCTGGCCAGCTCGGCGGCGATCTCCCGGCGCATCCCGTCGACGTCTCCCGGTACCTGCCGGGCCCGCGCAGTGTCGATGCCATCGAGCGCCGGGCAGGTCGTGTAGAGCGCCGGGATGCCATTGGCCAACGCCTCCAGCACTGATAACCCGAAGGTCTCCTGCTCGGAGGACGCGATGAACAGGTCCAGGGACGACAGCATGGCGGCCACGTCGTGGCGTTCACCGGCGAAGGTCACCAACTCCGCGACACCCTGGCGGTTCGCCTCGGCTTCCAGCTCGGGTCGCATCTGCCCGTCGCCCACGATCAGCAGCCGGTGCTGGTCGTCGAGTAGCGGCGCGGCAGCCTTGATCACCATGTCGAAGCGCTTCATCGGGTCGAGCCGGCCCAGCACGCCGATAACGTATGCATCGCCGGGCAGGGCGAACTCGTCGCGGATCCGGCCTCGGGCGGCGGCGTCGTAGGCGACCCGGCCGAAGTCCAAACCGTTGGGAATCATCTCGATCTTGCGGGCGGCCACGCCCCATTTCGTGAGCCGCTGCGCCACCGCGTCCGACACTGCGATGGTGGCATCGGAGCACAGGTCGGTGCCCAGATAGAGGGCGCGCACCCCGAGGCTCATCCGGCGGCGCTCCAGGTGTGTCTCGCCGATTGAGTGCTCGGTGGTCACTACCACTGGCGTGCCCGCCAGCCTGGCCGCGAGCCGCCCGTAGATGCACGAGCGGTAAAGGTGGGCGTGCACCACGTCGTAACCGTCGGCGCGGATCAGCCGCGCCAACTTCAGCAGCGCGGACAGCTCGGTGTTGCGCGTCATGCCCAGATCGCGCACTCGCACGCCGTCCCCGGAGATCATGCCGGCGACCGGGCCCGGGTTGTAGAGCGTCACCACGTCGGATTGGTGACAAGTGTGTTGGAGCAGCGACCGCAGCTGCAGCTCCGCCCCTCCCACACCCAGCCCGGTGATCACGTGGAGAACTTTCACTTGCTTCCTCCTGAGGACACGGTGCGCATGGTTTGCAGGAGGCCCAGGCTTTGCAGGGAACCCAGGTTCTGCAGGGGAAACAGGGTACGAGTCAAGATCACCAAATCCATCCATGGCGACCAGTACTCGATGTAGAAGTTGTCGAACCGGATCCGTTCGGCGATCGAGGTGTCTCCGTGCAGACCATTGACCGCAGCCCATCCGGTCAGCCCGGTGCGCATCCGGTGCCGGTCGCCATATCGCGGTATCTGCTGCTCGAATTGAGCTGCGAAGTACGGGCGTTCTGGCCGTGGCCCTACCAGCGACATCTGTCCACGCAGCACGTTGACCAGTTGCGGCAGCTCATCGAAATGCGTGCTGCGCAACCATCGACCGAGGCAGCTGGTGTGTTCGGGGAGCACCGCCCAGCGGGTGTCCGAGTCTGGGTGGTCGATCATGGAGCGAAGCTTGAGCAGCTCCATCGTCTGGCCGCCTCGGGTCACCCGGGTTTGCCGAAACAGCGCTGGGCCACCACCGTCGAGCCGGACCGCGACGGCGAGCGCGAGCAGCACCGGCGTGACCGCGATGAGCAACGCCGTTGCGGCCACGAAGTCGAAAGCTGCCTTCACCCCGGCACCCAGCCGACCGGCCCCGAGACGGCGCAGCGGCACCAGCGGTATGTCGCCCAGCTCGTCGAGGTAACCGCGGGGCAACGCAGCGCCCAGCTCATACATTCGCGGCACGACGCAGACGTCCACCGGCAACGGCCGGCAGGCCCGCAGCAGCGGCACCAGGTCGCAATCCTGGGCAGCAGGGAAGCAGACGATGACGCGTTGGATTCGGTAGCGCGCGATCACGTCGGCCAGCTCCGAGAGCTCACCGAGCAACGGCAGCCCGATCCGGTGCCGTGGTGGCTGGCTGTCGAGGAAACCTTGGGGTGCCAACCCGAGCTCGGGTTGGTGGCGCAGCAGTTGCCCGACCCGCACCGCGGTGGCGCCGGTGCCGATGACCAGAGTCGGTTCGAGCAGCCGTCCACGCCGGTGCGCGCCCCTCAGCGCCGCGCAGGTCCCGGCGCGTACGGCGACCAACGACGCGGCGGAGGCCAGCGCCAATCGCAGTTCGTCAGATCCGACGCCAGGTCCCACCCATGGCAGCACCGCAAGCAGCGGCATCGCCGCCACTGCCACGGTCCGCGGCAGCTGATCGGACACCCGCCGGCAGATCCGCAGCCGGTGCTGCCCGTCGGCCACCAGCAGCACCAGCACCGCGCAGGCATAGGCCGCCGTCGCCCACCCCGATGCCCCGACCAGCAGGCCGGCCGTGGCGAGTCCGGCAATGTCCACCACGGGCAATACCATCGGGAGCGCAGCTGCCGGCGCGCCGCGACGCAGCTGTTCCGCTGGCGCCGGGGCTAGTGAGGTGGTCACCGGCGGGCTCCCACGGTGGATCGCGGCCGTGCAATGGCGGTGAGTGCGCGGGTCACCGTGCGGGCCGCATAGTCGGCGCCGTAGACGAAGCGCATGACCGGTCCGAAGGTCGGTGCCACGGCGGGTCCGACGAAGTACAGCTCCGGCGCCGACGACTGGAAGTCCGGGCCGACGTCTGGAGTGCCGGCCAGGGTCCGCACGGCCGACCGCAGCTGGGCATCGAGAAAGGTCAACCGATCCAGCTCGGGACGGTAACCGGTGGCGGCCAGCACGTGTTCGGCCGTGACCTCCCTGGTGCTCGAGCCGTTGACCGCGCCGTTGACTTGCAGTCCGAGCCGCACTCCTCCCGGCTCCGGGTCCGCCCACCGCACCGAGTGCCCGACCAGCGTGCGGATCTTGCCGTCCACCCGCGGACGCAGCCAGAAGGCGCCGGCCGGCCCCAGCGCGGTCTGCGCCGTCCGGACCCGCCGGGCGGCCGGCAGCCGACGGTACAGGTCGGGTTGGTTGGAGTAGAACCAGGTGGCCCAGCCCGAGCCTAGGCCGGCTTCCGGCTCCCGGAGCCGGCGACGGATCGAGCGCTGGTCGGGTAGCGGAGCGCCGCTCCACACCACTTCCGGTGCGCGGGCGACGACGGTGACCCTCGCTCCGGACTCGTGCAGCAGCGCCGCTGATTCCAGCGCGGACTGGCCGGCGCCGAGCACCGCGACCTCGCGGTCGTTGAACACCGCGAGATCGCGATGTGCGCTGGTATGGGTGCACAGATGCGCCGGCAGCGTCGCTAGAGAGTCGGGTAGATGAGCGAAGTGCTGCACTCCGGTGGCGACTACGAC
>JAODNG010000079.1 GCA_025465385.1 Pseudonocardiales bacterium | reverse complement strand
GACGGCTACCTCAAGGGCATCCTGCGGTATACGACCGATCCGATCGTGTCGCGCGACGTCGTGGGCGACCCGGCCTCCTGCGTCCTCGACGCAGGCCTGACCATCGTGACGGGCGACCTGGTCAAGGTCTTCGGCTGGTATGACAACGAGTGGGGTTACGCCCAGCGCACCGTCGATCTCGTAGACATGATCGCCCGCACTCTCCCCGACCGGTGAGAGCCGACCGGCGCCCGGGTGGACCGCGATCCGCGCCCGAGGTACGCGCGCGCCGTGGGCGCCGTGACACGACCTCGGCGAGATCTTGGCTCAACGGCGGCGCCCCGGACGCGGGATTGCTGGGATCCGTCCCCATGTCCCCGTTCGCCGGCATGACACAGCACACCATGGAGGTCATCTGATGAAGGCTCTCGTCTATCACGGACCCGGTCACAAAGAGTGGGAGCACGCACCCGATCCGAAGATCACCGACCCGACCGACGTGATCGTGCAAGTGGACACCACCACCATCTGCGGAACCGATCTGCACATCCTCAAGGGTGACGTCCCGGCGGTGACCCAGGGGCGGATCCTCGGGCACGAAGGAGTTGGCACAATTATCGAGACCGGCGAGGCGGTGACGAACCTCGCCGTGGGGAACCGCGTGATCATCTCCTGCATCACCTCGTGCGGTTCATGCTCCTACTGCCGCCAGCAGCTTCCCGCGCACTGTCTCAACGACGAAGGGACTTCGGGTCTCGGCTGGATCTTCGGTCACCTCATCGACGGAACCCAGGCCGAGTACGTGCGCGTGCCCTTCGCCGAGAACTCACTGCACAAACTGCCCGAGGGTGTCAGCGACGAGTCTGCGATCATGCTCTGCGACATCCTGCCCACCGGCTTCGAGATCGGGGTGCGCAACGGCCGCGTCAAACCCGGCGACGTCGTCGCGGTCATCGGGGCCGGACCGGTGGGACTGGCGGCGATGATGACCGCAGGGCTCTACGGCGCCTCCCGCATCATCGCCATCGACCTCGACGACAACCGGGTCGATCAGGCCAAGGTCTTCGGCGCCACCGACGCCGTCAACAACGGCGACGCCGGCTGGAAGGACGCGGTGCTCGCCATGACCGACGGGCTGGGCGTGGACGTCGCGATCGAGGCCGTGGGTGTGCCCGCGACCTTCCACATGGCCACAGAGCTCGTCCGCCCCGGAGGAACCGTGGCGAATGTCGGTGTGCACGGGGCGTCGGTCGAGTTAAGGCTGCAGGACCTGTGGATCAAGGATGTCGCGATCACCACCGGCCTCGTCAGCGCCACCACGACCCCGATGCTGCTCAGGCTCGTCTCCCAGGGCAAGCTCACGCCGGAGATGTTCGTGAGCCATCGCTTCACCTTCGACGGCATCCTGGATGCCTACGACACCTTCGCCCAAGCGGCGCAGACGAAGGCCCTCAAGGTCACCATCTCCCGCTGACACCACGACGGGGCACGATTCGGGATCGTGCTGGGAGTGTCTCCGGCAGGGCCGCCGACGCTGCCCCGCCGAACCGCTGGACGCTGCGATGCTGTTCGCCCCGGCAGGTGAGCTGGTCCCGGTGGCGATGCGTGCCCTCGACGCCGGTGTGACGCTCGCCGTGGCCGGCATCCACCTGTCCGACATTCCCCGCCTCGACTGTGCCGCCGAGTTGTCTCGGACAAGCAGCTACGCAGCGTCACCGCTAACACTCGCGCCGACGGCGAGGAGGTTTTCCGGCTCGCCGCCTCCCTTGGCGTCCGGCCCGCCGTCGCGGTGCGTCCGCTCGCGGAGGCCGGTCGGGTCCTCGCCGACCTGGCCGCCGACCGGATCACCGGCGCCGCCGTCCTCACCCCGGGGTTGACCGGACGGGGGCCATTCGTTCCGGGCGCTCGTGTTTGCTCGTCATCCGGGGTTGGAGGCCGATCGGTTGTTGCATGGCACTGCTTGGAGTCACGGCCACTGCTCGTGCTCTTGCACAGCACGAATGTGGCCACGCCGACACCGACGAGCACGGCGGTGACGCTCGTCGCACCACCGTGGCGGTCGGAAGCCGGAGGTCAACCGGCAACTGAGCGTCGAGGTCCGGCCAAACCGTATGCCATGTCGGGGTGGCCGGCGGCGATCTCCATCAGCCGGTTGTACTTCGCCACTCGTTCCCCCCGCGCCGGAGCCCCGGACTTGATCTGTCCGCAACCTGTGCCCACGACCAGGTCGGCGATGAACGAGTCGACGGTCTCACTGGAGCGGTGCGACACTATCTGGGCGTATCCAGCGCGGTGGCACACTGTCATCGCGTCCAACGTCTCGGTGACCGACCCGATCTGGTTGAGCTTGATCAGGGCGGCGTTGGCGATGCCGTCGGAGATGGCGGCCGCGATTATGACCGGATTGGTGCAGATGTTGTCGTCGCCGAGCACCTGTACCCGCTCACCCAGGCGCGAGGTCAGCCGCTTCCAGCCGTCGTGATCGCTCTCGCCAAGGGCGTCCTCGATGCGCCAGATCGGGAACACCTCCACCATCGCCGCGTATCGGTCGATCATGTCGCTGCTGGAGAGCTTGGTGTCGTTGACGAGGTAACTGCCGTCGAGCTGCCGGAACTCCGAGGCGGCCGGATCCAGTGCGCGGTTCCGATTTGGCAGGCGACGATCGCGGCGAAGCTGGCGGTGGTGGCCTGTAGGTAGGCCTAGTGAAGGGGCTGCCGGTCCCGATCGGTGCGCCGGGCGTCCAGCCCGCGCGCCAGAACCAGCAGGTACAGACCATTGTCAGCGCGGCGAAGATCAGCTCATCAGTCTCCAGGCGTGCAGCAGCATCGACCGGTCGATGACGTTTTGGTCGTGCCGCCGTGGGAGCGGGCCATGAGGCCGGGTTCGGTGGGTTCGCGGCCCGGTGCGAGCGCGGGCAGGGTTCGGTGCCCAGGTCGATAGCGAGGATCAACAGCACGGTCAATGGCAGCGGCACGAGGCCGCCGGAGAGCGCGAAGACCGCGAAGACGAGGAACGGGACGACCTCGAGCACGGCGTGGGCGGTGCGGTGTGCTGCGCCTGTGAGCTGGACTCGGTGACCGCCCGACCCCAGGCCAGCCGGTATCGCACTGTGTGCGGGTGATGTGCACCAGGCTCGAAGGATTTACCGGCTGGTGGTCAGGATGCCTTGCATCCGTGCAGGTGCTTGATCACCGCGTCCGGTCCGGGCCATAGCAGGCTCTCGTGACCGGTGTCCCAGCGCACGAGGTAGACCACGCTACCGGGGACATCACGGCCTCCCGGATTTCACCCTCACGCACCGACCGGTGCAGCATCTGAGACATGATCATGATCTCGTCACCGACATGGGCGGTCATCGCCACCTCCTTCTGCATCGAGCCAGGGCGCGTGCCCCGCTGCCTTCCATCCTGGCTGGAGTTCAGAGGGGCGAGGTAGGGCACGACCTCATGTCTGCTGGGGACTCAGGGCCCAGAGTCGTTGGCCACGCGACGTCACTGTGTCGCAAACACCTTTGGACCCCGTAGGCAAGGTCTTCCGACTCTGCGATGACGTCGACGCGGAATGCAACTCTGGAAGCAACCGCAGTGGAGGTGAGCCAGTTGATGCCTTGGTATGACGGACCGGGTTTGGATGGCTTGGCGCGCTCATGATGCTGCTGTTCTGGGGCGGGCTGTTCGCCGTCGTGGTGGTCATCCTGCGGCACTTCACGTCGGGTTCGCTTCGCGAGCGCAACGTCAGTCCGCTGGGCAGCCAGCGCGGGCTGTACCGGTGGGTGACGGCCAAA
>JAODNG010000064.1 GCA_025465385.1 Pseudonocardiales bacterium | reverse complement strand
GAGAAGGTCTCACCGCAGCTGAGGCGCGACCTGAGCTGGATCGTCCGCGACGGCGAGCGCGCCAAGAACCACCTGCTTGAGGCCAACCTCCGCCTCGTAGTCTCTCTGGCCAAGCGCTACACCGGCCGCGGCATGGCGTTCCTGGACCTGATCCAGGAAGGCAACGTGGGCTTGATCCGTGCGGTAGCGAAGTTCGACTACGCCAAGGGCTACAAGTTCTCCACCTACGCAACCTGGTGGATCCGCCAAGCCATCACCCGGGCGATGGCTGATCAGGCCCACACCATCCGGATCCCGGTGTACCTGTTCGAGGTGATCAAGAAACTGGGTCCCATCCAGCGCAAGCTGCTCCAAGACCTGGGTCGCGAACCCACCCCGGAGGAGTTGGCCCAGGAGATGGACACCACCCCAGCGAAGGTGCGGGAGCTGCGGCAGTACGCCCGGCAGCCCATCTCACTGGACCAGACCCTCGGCGCGGAGGGCGACTCCGCGCTCGGCGACATCATCGAGGACTCCCAGGCCGTGGTCGCGCTCGACGCGGTGGCCTTTACGCAACTCCAGGATCACCTGCGATCGGTGCTGGCCACGCTGTCCGAGCGGGAGGCCAGCATTGTCCGGCTGCGCTTTGGCCTGACAGACGGCCAACCGCGCACCCTGGACCAGATCGGCCACGTTTACGGACTCACCCGGGAACGCATCCGGCAGATTGAGTCCACGACGATGACCAAGCTGCGCCACCCGGCGCGCTCCCAGGCCCTGCGCGACTTCCTCGACTAACAAAGCGACGCCGGCCGAGCAGACCGCGTGTCTGCCTGTGCAGGACAACATAACGACACCCGATCCGGCGGCGCGGACCTCCGCAGGATGCGCCGACCGAATCGGGCTCCCCGATCCCCGATTGCAATCGAGGTGGTTGAAAGGATACAGGGCGAATAAGGAGTAGGGCACCGGCTCCGGCTGGCGCGTTACCTTACCGGCACTTGACACGTGTGCGCGGGGCCCGAGCCTGTCAGGCGGTACTGGCATTACCGACTCCGTCTGCCTGATGGGTTGGAAGGCACGGGGACGTGACAGAATGAGCAACTCAGGTACACTCGTCCCCGTGTCGGCTACCTCGGGGATTCGGCGGCTCCTGGATTTTCCAAAGCCTTTCCAACGCAGCCGACACCGACCGCGTGCTCGACTGAACGTACATTCGTCTCACCCGACCTAACCTTGACACCTCACCCCACGCACCCTTGGAAAAAATCTAGCCGGGGATGCGCGGTCGACTACACTCATTGGGGTGCGGGGTCGACCCAGCATGACCCGACGTCAGTGGTTGCTGATCGTCGTCATTGCGGCCGGCCTGGTCGGTATGCATCATCTGTTGGTCGTGTGCACCGCGCCGACGATGCCGATGGCCATGGCGATAGGCCCGGGGTCAAGCCCGGTGATGGTGGCGCCGATGAGTACGACCCTCCAGCGCGCCGACCCCGCTCCGGCCGGGACGAATGCGGTTGGGGCGAGCTCGGTGATGACGTCGCAGGGGGACTGTTGTGATCCGATGGACATGGTGGGGCACTTCTGCTTGGCCGTGTTGACCGCCCTCACCACCCTTGCCGCCGCGTTGATCGTTGCGGTCGCTCAGCGTCGACCAGCGGAGCCGGGGCATCTGCTGGTCGACGTCAGAGCCGGTGCGGCGCGGGCACCGCCGGTTGGTTGTGCTGGGCTTATCCAGCTCTGCGTGCTCAGGCGCTGATCACCGCTGATCTTCAGCGAGTGATTTTAGCCAACCCCATATGCAGAGGAGTACACCCATGACCACACGCACGATCATGACCTTGGTCGCGGCTGCGGCCGCCGCCCTCACTGTTGGTGCCGCGCTCGGCGGCTGCGGCACCAACGCCACCACTTCACCTTCTAGTAGTGCGACAAGCTCACCGCCGGCCGTTCAGGTTCATAACCAGGCCGATATCACTTTTGCTCAGGGCATGATCCCGCATCACGCCCAGGCCATTGCGATGTCCAAGATGGCTACTCGACGGGCGGTGTCACCTCAGGTCAAAGACCTCGCTGTCCGCATCCAGGCCGAGCAGCAACCCGAAATCGATCAGCTGAGTGGATTCCTGCGCGCTTGGAACGCCCCGGTGCCCTCGACTAACGGTCCGATGGGAGGCATGGGACAGGGCGACATGATGGGGCAGATGCACGGTGCCATGCCCGGCATGATGTCCGGGGGCCAGATGCAGCAGTTCGGGCAGGCCAGCGGCGGCGCGTTCGACCGGATGTTCCTGCAAATGATGATCAGCCATCATCAAGGGGCTATCACGATGGCCAAGACTGAGCTCAGCGATGGACAAAATCCCGGCGCTCGGCAACTTGCCCAGCGCATTATCGACGCGCAACAGCGCGAGATCACGGAAATGCAGAACCTCCTCGGCGGGTAATGACGCGTCCGCAGTGATCGCTGTGGTGCACGGCAGGTAAGGCTCCTGATCCATCACGACCTCCCGGCACCGACACCCGGACTGGCCATTGTCGGGTAGTGACCTGATCGCCAGACCACTCCCTCACCCGATATAAGGCCGGCCTCAGCCGTTGTGGTGGTGGGTCCAGGTCCGTCGGAGGCGGTCGCGTAGCGACGGTTCTGGGTGGGGCTAGGGGCCCCGCGCAGGTTCGACCTGGACGCACCGGCGCGACGGTAGAGATCATTCGGCCGATGGGTGAGGAGGTAGACCCCACTAAGTTTCGGTGCCTGGACCGGCGGGGTGTTCGGGGCCTCGTCCTAAGACCCCTACGACGGTGCGCCGTGACTGGTGCTGGCCGGCCGACCCGCCCGCGACCGAGCACGGCCGTCAGGCCGCGCGCAGTGTCGTGGTTCGGGTCGGCCGGATGAGGTATGCCGGGCGATGGTGAGCGCCGCCGCAGGCGGTGCGTCTTGATCCCATAGAGGGTAATTCGGCAACACACAACCCGTAACGTTGTGTGTAGTCCCGCCTGATGCTTGACGTTGCGGTCTCACCTGATGCTTGACATCGGGCCTGATCGGCTTTTCTCTCGCTGTCCTGTGTGGACGGTGAGGGGGACCGGGAATGGCTCTGGTGGGGATGTCTGTTGTCGAGCAGCGCTATCGCGCCGTCCTTGCGGTCGGGCGTGGTGAACCCAAGATCGTGGTGGCGGCCCAGTTCGGGGTCTCGCGCCAAACCCTGCACACGTGGTTGACCCGGTATGCCCGAGACGGTTTGGCCGGGTTGATCGATCGCACCCACCGGCCGCCCTGGTGTGCCCATCAAGCCTGCGCCGAGGTGGAGATCATGGTGTGCGAGCTACGCCGCGAGCACCCCCGGTGGGGGCCTCGTCGGATCGCTTTCGAGCTGGTCCGCACCGCTGCGGAGTCCATGGATGGTGGTGTCGTGGAGCACGGTGTATCGCATTTTGGTCCGGCACGGTCTGATCGAGCCCCGGTCGCGACGCCGCAAGCGCAGCGACTACCTCCGCTGGGAGCGCGAGGCGCCGATGCAGTTGTGGCAACTCGACATCGTCGGCGGGGTGTTTCTCACCGATCAGACCGAGTGCAAGGTCGTCACCGGGGTCGATGACCACTCTCGATTCTGCGTCACCGCCACGGTGATCCCGCGAGCGACCGGGCGGGCGGTGTGCCTGGCCTT
>JAODNG010000598.1 GCA_025465385.1 Pseudonocardiales bacterium | reverse complement strand
CAGAAGGTGAAGGCCAACAAGGGCGCGCCCGGGGTCGATGAGGTGTCGATCGAGGAGTTCGAGAAGGATCTGAAAAACAATCTGTTTAAGATCTGGAGTGCGTCCAGCAGAATGGGAGGAGAGGCTGTGATTTCACGTAGCTGATCCTTGCGTTCGTCAGCTCGTCGTCGCCTGCCGGTGTGAGTCCGGTCCGGGTAGCTGCCAGGAGGCCCGGTAGCAGGCTGGCAGCGTCGGAGGGAAACGTCCGGCGTTGAAGCCCAGCGTCAAAAGCCCTGTACGAGGGGGAGCGACGATGCGGTCCGTAGCATGAAGCGAAGCCTGCGGCGTCGTCAATTTAGCCCGCCTTCGGGTGGGGATTAGGGAGTGCCGAGCCCCCTCCATCAGGGCGAAGGCCACGGAAGCGGTGTAGATCCTGGAGATACAGCCGTGAGGGACTCCCCGGCGTATGGGGCTCGGAACGTATCGAGGGTGACGACGGGAACTGGAGAGGCCCTCCCCGGCCCGGTGACCTGCGGATGGTGTTATCGGAAGTAGCGTGCCTTATAACCGGTATTCCGGGAAATGGGTGGCGTGCCGGGTGGGCGTCGGAGGCGGCAATAGTACCGATTGAGCCGACAGGACAACATAACCTGCGGTGATGGGAAGGGCCGCTGCTTCGTCGATGCGTACTGCTGACTTGGAGGTGCCCGGTGAGTGTCCATGTGACTAGTCCCGCCGCTGTGGGATCTGTTCCGGCAGATCCGGTTCGTGCCTTGCAGCATGCGCTGTACCGGGCGGCCAAGGCCGATCCCGGGCGACGGTTTCATGCGCTATGGGACAAGATCTACCGCAGAGATGTCCTCTGGCGTGCGTGGGTCGCGGTGTTCCGCAATGGTGGTGCACCGGGCATCGACAAGACCACGTTAGCCGACGTCCAGGAGTACGGGGTGATCCGGCTGTTGGATGAGGTGGCCACGGAACTGAGGAACGGCAGCTACCGCCCGTTGCCCGCGCGACGGGTGTTTATCCCCAAGTCGGGTGACGCGGCGGAGATGCGCCCGTTGTCGATTCCTTCGGTTCGTGACCGGATCGTGCAGGCCGCAGTAAAGATCGTGCTGGAGCCGGTGTTTGAGGCGGACATGTTGCCGTGTTCGTTTGGATTCCGGCCGAAACGTGGCGCGCATGATGCCTTGCAGGTACTCATTGATGAATCCTGGCGGGGTCGCCGGTGGGTGGTTGAGACGGATATCGCCAACTGTTTTTCGGCGATACCGCAAGAGAAGTTGATGCAAGCGATCGAGGAACGCGTCTGCGATCAGTCCGTGCTCAATCTACTGCGGGTGATCCTGCGCGCGGGCGTGATGGAGGACGGGCAGGTGCGGCGACCGGTCACGGGTGCGCCACAAGGCGGTGTGATCAGTCCTTTACTCTGTAATGTGTATCTGCACCGGATCGATCGGGTGTGGGACACACGTGAGTATGGGGTGCTGGTCCGTTTCGCTGATGACGCGCTGGTGATGTGCAAATCCCGTGAGCAGGCCGAGGCCGCGTTAGCGCGGCTGAGATTACTGTTGGCTGACCTTGGTTTGGAGCCGAAGGAAGCCAAAACGAGGATCGTGCATCTAGAGGTCGGTGGTGCCGGGTTTGACTTTCTCGGCTTTCATCACCGGCTGGTTCGGGTGACCGGACGCCGCAACCACAGGTGGTCGGTTACGTTCCTGGCTCGCTGGCCCGCGGACAGGGCCATGAAGCATGCCCGTGACCGGATCAGGGAACTGACCCGCCGGTCGCGGCTACTGCTTCGGGTTGAGGTGATTGTGGATGAGGTGAACCGTTTCTTGCGCGGCTGGGCCGCGTATTTTCGGTACGGCAACTCCGCGGTGCGCTTCGAGAAGATTATGCATCACGTGTGGACGCGGATAGCGCTGGTCATCGCCAAGCGTCATAAGCGATCTCGCGCGTATGGGTGGTCCGTGCTGGCTTACCAGTCCCCGGACCATCTTGGCCTGATCTCACTGTCCAGAACCGTTGTCGCTCCCAGGCCCTTCAAGGACTGGCGGGAGAAACCGAATGCCGGCGGTGAACGACGTCGGTAAGCCGTGTGCGGGAGAACCGCATGCACGGATTGACGGGCGGGAGCTGGAGACGGAGCCACGATCTGACCACGGCCACGGAGAAGAACAACCTCACGGGAAACCATGGGGTCCCAGCGGTTCTGTGACCTACTGTTGATCAAGGCCACCGCGCCAGTTCCCGACCCTCCATCGAATGTCCTCGGGGAGCTACTTCCCACCTCCGGTGCGGGCGGTGGAGATACCGAAACCGCATGGTGGCGGGGTCAGGGTGCTCAGTGTGCCCACTGTCGCGGACAGGATCGCCCAAACAGTAGTGGCCCGGAGGCTGGAGACGAAGATCGAGCCGATCTTTCACCCCGACTCCTATGGCTACCGCCCGGGCCGATCGCCACTGGACGCGGTGGCGGCCTGCCGGAAGCGCTGCTGGAAGACCGACTGGGTGATCGATTTGGACATCCAGAAGTTCTTCGACAGCGTGCCCTGGGACCTCGTCGTCAACGCGGTAGCGGCCAACACCGACGACCGGTGGGTGGTGCTCTATGTGCAACGGTGGCTCCAAGCGCCGGTGCAGCTACCCAACGGAACCTTGCAGAAACGGGACCGCGGAACGCCACAGGGATCGGCGGTCTCACCTGTGCTGGCTAATCTGTTCCTGCATTATGCGTTCGATTCGTGGATGGTCCGCCAG
>JAODNG010000055.1 GCA_025465385.1 Pseudonocardiales bacterium | reverse complement strand
CGTGCGTGGATCACCAACGAGCTGGTCACCCTGGCCGACGACGCGGACCAGGAACCCCCTCTGGGCGCGCGCGGCGTCCACAATGTCCGGTAGGACGGCACGGATCTGCTCGCCGACCTCGCGATCGACCAGGTAATTGTCTTTGCCGCCCAGCCAATAGTTCCAGACCCGAGCCGTGTGCGCCTTGGAGGTGTCGATATCCGGAAGCCGTTTCTGGCTGGCTCGTCGAGACACGCTGCGCGTCACGATGCGACCCCTCCCCCCTTGCGTCTTTGTCCGCGACAACGAAACTGCAGCTCGCTGCACGGCCCCCTAGCCCAGCTCGGTGACCGGCTCCCTGGCCAGCGCGCGGGGGCGTTGTCGGCTCGCCGACCCGTCATCCGTCTCATTGATTACGCCGAGCGTGCGTGGATCACCAACGAGCTGGTCACCCTGGCCGACGACGCGGATGGCATGCTAGCCGACCCAAACTCGACACCGCAGACCGCACGATCAACAGCATCGAGCGAGATCAGACACGGCAACGCCGCATCGGTCGCGACTCGCAGAACCATCAGGCCACACAGAGCCCATTCGACACCAGCCACCTAAATCGCTGTCATCCCCGGCGCAGTTCACCAACTATCAGTGATTTTTCCTCGGCGATACTTTGACCAGCATCGGAGCGTCGCGGGATCGCGCCGGGTACAGGTGGACTACAACCCATCACGTCGTTCACAAGTGATCGGGTTCGGTCAAGTACGTCCGGCTAGTACTAACATAGGCGGTGAACGCGGACCATTGGTCGGTGGTGACCGTCAGCACTGGTCCCGTGGGGTCTTTGGAGTCTCGCACGGTGCGGGTTCGGTGGTTGGGGGCGGCGACTTCAAGACAGTTCCCGGACGTGCCGCTGTAGCTGCTCCTGCGCCAGTGGCCTCGGGGTAGTTGCCCGGGCGTGAGGGCACTATTGTTGATCATTTCATCCGCTCCCTTGACAGTCCGCTGATCATCTGGCGGGACTCGCTCGGGGACAGCGCGGCCGCCCGTAGTTGATCGTGTGCGTGGCGATACGCCGCAACGTCTCGTAGGCCGTCGAGGTACTCGCTGTTGGTCAGCCGGTCCAGATAAACGATCCGCGGATTGCTCGGATCGGCGAATTCCAGCACGGTGAACGATCCATCGACACCGGGATGGGCGCCTGCGTCAAAGGGAAGCACTCGCAGCGCCACGTGGGGGAGTTCGGTGATCTCCACCAAGCGGGTGAGCTGACCGCACATCACCGTCGGGCCACCCACGGCGCGCCGAAGAGCGCCCTCGTTGATCACCATGTCGAGGTGTATCGGGTCGGGTCCGAGGAGCCGGACCTGTCGAGCGCGACGCAGCTCTGCTGCCCTGGCTGCTTCGTCGGGTAGTTGTGTGTAGGGCGAGTGGCGAAGTATTTCGGTGGCGTATTCCTCGGTTTGGAACAGGCCAGGCACGACCTCCGACTCGTAAGCCAGCAGCCGCGCGGCTTCGGATTCCAACGACAGGTAGCCCTCGAACCACGTTGGCAACACCTCGGCGTATTGACGCCACCAGCCCGGCTGGCGGTCTTCGCTGGCGAGGCTCACCAGCGTTTCCACTTCGTCGGATAGTGCATCGAGCACACCCAGCAGCGCGCGCACGTCCGCCGGCGTGACCGCGATCTTCGCTAGCTCAATGCGGTTCACCTTGCTGGTCGACCAGCCGAGCTCCCCGGCGACGGCCTCCAGGCTCATACCGCTGGCCTCGCGGAGCCGCCGAAGCGCCGCCCCCAGGCGGCGCCTTCGGATAGTCGGCACGGAGACCATGGCGCCAGACAATGCCACAGCAACCAGCTCCCCTGACTCGGACAACCGGGTGACAGTAACCCGGAAATTTGCCGTGCAAATTGTTCAGCAAAGGCCTGCAACACCGTTCTGCGCGGACCGTACACCCAGCCGAGCACGGCCACACAGCCACCCGACCCGCCCCGCCACCGAGCCGCGTGGAGCCATCACCACCAGCCAGAAGCGAAGCCACCGATGACAGACAGCCACCGGGGGTACGGCGCTCCTCTGAAGATCTTATTTCGCGCTCACCAGCGCGGACCCACCTGCTCACAGCGCCAGCAAGCACCACCACGATGATCGTAATGATCACCGACAGTCCTCCCTACCGCAGTCGAACATATGGCAATTGCATGTCGACCGTTCGTACATCAGTACACGACGCCCCAAATGCAATTGCAGCGGGCTTCTTGCGTCTTTCTGCGGAGTCTGAGACGGTAACCGCGAGTAGGTGTTCTGAATCGGCCACAGCGAGAGAGACGCGATATCGTGGGATTCGGCGCGATAGGGGGATCATCACCACGCGACCAGACACGCCTGGCCGGCTGTCCCCACTATGCGGCATGCCAAACGGTGGTCGGTCCATGAGGCTGCCTGAGTTAGCCGGTCTGCGCTGCGGCGATGAAGCGTTGTTCACGATGGGGAGAGCGGGAATGTTCGGGTCCGATGACACAGACCCCGACAGCTCCCTAGTGGGCCGCCGGAAGGAGATCCCCCTCTTCTCTCCTTCCGGCGGAACCATCGGTCACGATCAACGCCGTGAACGACACGCTCATCACCTAGTTAGCACACCGGCGGTGGCACGGCCGTATATCTCGCCAGTTCGAGTCACCAACCAAGCGACCGGCTCGACGCTGACAGGCGTGGTGGTGTTCGTGGCTGAACCGTCATGCAATGGGACCGTCCCGCAAACAGCTGTCCCCGACCCGCCGGTCCCTCGGCACCCCGGTTAGCCGCTGTGTCCAGGAGTTCGACGCGCAGGTGCCGGCGTGTAGCGCTATCGCTGTCCCAAGCAGATGCACGTGCATCCCGCTGAACGCAGCATGGTAGCGTGTGCATAGTGCAGTGCAAATTGCACATTCCAATCGATGGGGTGGGTGAGAGCAGGGTGGGGACGTCGCCGTCGAGTCCGGATCCCACCGACGGTCACGCCTGGAGCCAACTGAAGGGGCCCACCGCGCTGCGCATCGTCTTGGGCACTCAGCTGCGTCGGCTCCGGGAAGCCCGCGGAATCACCGCCGCAGCGGCCGCCCAGGCGATCCACGCATCCCACGCCAAAATCAGCCGCATGGAACTCGGACGGGTCAGCCTCAGAGAACCCGACGTGACAAGGCTGCTCACCCTCTACGGCATC
>JAODNG010000043.1 GCA_025465385.1 Pseudonocardiales bacterium | reverse complement strand
GCACGAACTCCTGCTGGCGATCCATGTACGAAGCGTAGTGGACAGCCGGTGACGGCACTGTGGTCTGCCCCTAGGATGAGACGATGCGTCTTTTCGCCTTCATCGCCGCACTCATCATCGCGCTGGTCACGTCGTGCAGCGGCAGTAGCGGTCAGAAGGCCAACCTACCCAACGGCGCTACGGTGCTCGCCGATTCCGCCGCCGCGATGCGGGCGGTGACCAGCACGCACTTCGCCCTCGAGATCGAGGGCAACTCGCCGGGAGTGCAGCTGCGGTCCGCCGAGGGTCAGCTCACCCGGGCGGGTTCGGCGAAGGGCGTCGCCAAGGTGGATGAGGGCGCCCAGCTGCTCGAACTGCAGTTCGTGATCATCGGTCAGGATCTCTACCTGCGGCCCCCGACCGGCCCGGTCCAGAAACTGCCGCTGTCCTTCGCCGGTACGGTGTATGACCCTTCGGTGATCCTCAATCCGGACCGCGGCATCGCGGCGGCGTTGGCCAGCGGTACCGGGCCCACCACGGAGGCCCGCGAGCAGGTCGACGGCGTCGACACCTACCGGCTACAAGTCAAATTCCCAGCACAGCCCCTCGGGTCGCTGGTACCTCAGCTAGCCCAGGACAAGACCAGCGAGATCTGGGTCGCCACCCAGGGCTCACGGTTGATCAAGGCGCAGTTCCCGACGACATACGGTTCGGCCACCGCCCATTTCTCTGACTTCGACGCCCCGGTCGAGATCACCCCGCCATCCTGATCCCGGCTACTCCGATGAGCACGACGGCAACCACGGTCCGGCGCCGGGGGCTGGCGTTGGGCGCCGGTGCGCTGGTCACTCTGCTCGCTGCGCTGGATGCCTATGTCGTAGTCAGCCTGCTGGTCGACATCGTCCGCGACCTGCAGGTGCCGATCAACCATTTGGAGCGCGCCACCCCGATCGTCACCGGCTTCCTGCTGGGCTACGTCGCTGCGATGCCGCTGCTGGGTCAAGCGTCTGATCGCTTCGGACGACGGGCGCTGCTGCAGGCGTGCCTCATCACCTTCGCGGCCGCATCAGTGGTCACCGCCGTCGCGGCGACCCTGCCGGTACTCGTGACGGGGCGGACCCTGCAAGGCATCGCCGGTGGCGCCTTGCTACCGGTCTCCATGGCGCTGGCCGCTGACCTGTGGCCCGATCGTGGCCGGTCTACGGCATTGGGTGCGCTGGGTGCCGCTCAGGAGCTGGGCAGCGTATTGGGGCCGCTGTACGGGGCCGGCCTGGCCGCGCTGGCCGGTTGGCGCGGCGTCTTCTGGGTCAACGTTCCGCTCGCACTTGCCGCTGCGGTGGCGGTCCAACTGGCCGTTCCGGCTAAGGCTCGATTCGAAGATCTCCCCCGGCCACCGCTGGACCTGGTCGGTGGCGGCCTACTGGCACTCACCCTGGGGCTGCTGGTGGTCGGGCTGTACAACCCCGATCCCGACCTTGGGGCGCTACCGTCCTGGGGATGGCCAGTGCTGGGCGCAGCGGCGGCCACTGGGATCGCGTTCGTCCTGTGGGAACGGCGGGCAACGGTGCGGCTGCTCGACCCGGTCGGCGTGCACTGGCGAGTCTTCCTCGGTTCGCTGGGGGTCAGCCTGGCGGCCGGGGCGGCGTTGATGGTGACCCTCGTCGACGTCGAGCTGTACGCGCAGACGGTGCTGGGTCGCAGCCCCGCCGGGGCGACCGCGATCCTGGTCCGGTTCCTGGTCGCGCTGCCGGTGGGTGCACTGGTGGGGGGTTTCGCGGCGAGTTGGCTGCGCGAAACGGCGGTGACGCTGTTCGGGATGGTGCTGGCCGCCGCCGGCTACCTGCTGATCGCGGGATGGCCCGCGGACATCCTGGCTGCCCGCCATGACTTCGGTCTGCTTACCCTGCCCAGACTCGACACCGATCTGGCGCTGGCCGGCTTGGGGCTCGGTCTGGTGATCGCGCCGCTGTCCACTGCGGCGCTGCGGGCAACCCCACCCGACCGGCACGGGGTGGCGTCCGCCGCGGTAGTGGTCGCCCGGATGACCGGGATGCTCGTCGGTGTCGCCGCGCTGTCCGCGTGGGGCCTGCACCGCTTTCGTGAGCTCACCGCCGAGCTGGCTACCCCACTGCCTTTCGGTGTCAGTACCCAGATTTATCAACAGCAGCTTGCCAGCTACCAGCTCGCGCTGCAGGTGGCCCTGCGCACCCAGTACAAAGAGATCTTCCTGCTCACCTCGGGGATATGCCTGCTCGGCGCGGTGGGCGCTCTGCTGATCAAAACTAAGCGGCGCACAATGTCGACCGCTTCGGCAGAATGAGCCGCACCAGATAGTTCGACACTGTATCGTCCACGCACTTCACGCCCTGCAGGACGACAGTGTGCTGGTTGCCCTCAAAGGTGACCAACTTGCCGCGAAGCCGGTGCGCCAGCTCCACCCCAGCCTGATACGGCGTGGCCGGATCACCCGTCGTGGATACCACGAGCACCGGTGGCAGACCCTCCACCTGCAGGTCGCCGGAATCGCCGGTCGGCGGCACCGGCCAGAAAGCGCAGGCATCCCGGGCGGCCGACGGTGGGTGCCCGTCGTCGAGGAAGGGCGCGGCCTCCCGGTACAGCCGGTCGGCCTCCTGCACGATCGTCGGATCCGTCACTGGAGGGTCGTCCAGGCAGCGGACTGCTTCGAAGGCATCCTGGCTACCGGAGTAGCCGTGCTCATCGCGCTGGTAATAGATGTCAGCCAATCTCAACAGGGTGGAACCGCTCCCGTGGGCCAGTTCGGAAAGGCCCCGATTGAGCACCGGCCAGAGCTGGTCTGTGTAGAGGGCCTGAATCGTGCCGATCGTAGCGTCGGTGTAGGACAACTTGCGGTCGCCGACGGGTCGCGCCGCAGTAGTCAACGGCAGCAAGAGCAGCTGGAAGGCCTGGTTCGCCTGATCTTTAGGGATGGTACCCAACCAGCACTGGGATTGTGCGAGACACCAACCGACGAACGCGTCGAACGACTGCTGGAACCCAGCACCCTGGTTCACCAAACTTTGCACCAAGTTCTCATTCGGATCCAGTGCGCCGTCGAGCACCATCGCCCGGACATTGCCCGGGAACTGCTCGGCGTAGGAGGTACCGAGCCGGGTGCCATAGGAGTAGCCGAGGAAGTTGAGCTTCGCGTCACCGAGAGCGGACCGCAACACGTCCATGTCCCGCGCAACGTCCCGGGTGCCGGCGTTGGCGAGCATGTCCTTGCCCACCCGCTGAGCACACAGCTGCGCGTAGGCCTGGTTCTCGCTCTCGGTCTGCGCGATCCCCGCGGGCGAGGTATCCAGGTCAAGGTCTAGCCGCTCGGCGTCCTCCTCCTGGGTGCTCCGGCAAACGATCTTCGGCTGGCTTGCGCCGATTCCGCGGGGGTCGAAGCCGACCAGGTCGAACCGGCGGCCCAGATCGGTTCCGACCACCGCTGCGGCCCGCGACGCGACCGCCGTCATCCCCGAAGCGCCAGGACCGCCCGGATTGACCAGAACGGAGCCCAGCCGCTCTTGCTGGTTGTCGGCGGGGCGGCGGAGCACTCCGATCCGCGCGGTAGGTCCCTGCGGGCGGGCATAGTCCAGTGGCACCTCCACCCGAGTACAGCGCAGCGTGGGGTCGGTGAAGGACTGCCGGTCGTGGTCTGTGGTAGCAAAGTCCTTGCAGCCGCTCCAGGTCAGTTGCTGGGCGTAGAACCGTTCGAGGCCCGGGGGCACCGATCCGGCCGGACCAGCCTGGTACTGCGAAACGTCCGCACCCAGGCGTGATCTGGCCACGTCACCGGCCCGGCGGCTGCCGGCATCGGCACTGCAACCACTGAGAGCTAGCACGATCGCCAGGACAGCGGTCGGGCGCAACGGGCGCGGCATCCGGCAGATCCTAGTGATCCCCCGGACGGCTCTGAGCGGGCGCTCCGCGCCCAGAGGCGGATGATGGGAGCATGCCGCAGCTGCGTCTGGCCCTGGCCCAGGTAAATCCATGTGTCGGCGACATCGTGGGTAACGCCACGATGATCGCCGATCGTTGCCGGGAAGCCACCGCTGCCGGTGCGCACATCGTGGTGTTCGGCGAGATGGCGCTGACCGGCTACCCGGTGGAGGATCTGGCGCTGCGGGAATCTTTCGTCGCCGCGTCGATGCAAGCTCTCGAGACGCTGGCCACGCGACTCGCGCAGGATGGCTGTGGTGAGCTGGCCGTTGTCGTCGGATACCTCGACTCTGACACCCACGGCTCTCGCGACGCCGCGGCCGTCTTGTACCGCGGACGAGTGGTCGCCCGCCAGTTCAAGCACCACCTGCCCAACTACGGGGTGTTCGACGAACGCCGCTACTTCATCCCCGGCACCACCTTGACCGTGTTCCGGCTGCACGGCCTGGAAATCGGGATGGTGATCTGCGAGGACATCTGGCAGGTGGGCGGTCCGATCACTGCGCTGGCGCAGGCCGGGGTGGACCTGGTGGTCGCCCCCAACGCGTCGCCCTACGAACGCAACAAGGACGACACCCGGCTGGCGCTGGTGGCGCGCCGGGCTATCGAGGTGAGCGCGCCGCTGGTGTACGCGAACCTGGTGGGAGGCCAAGACGAGCTGGTCTTCGACGGCGACTCGATGGTGGTCGGCGAGCGGGGACAGCTGCTGTTTCGGGCGCCGCAGTTCACCGAACAAATCGTGACCCTTGACCTGGACTTGCCTGGCGGCTCGCCCAGGGCGGTGGGCCGCTACGCCGAGCTCGATGTACACCGGATCATCCTGAGCAACGACCCGGTGCCGCCCTACCCGGCTGCTGCCACCGCGCCCGCCGCCGAGCCGCTGTCCGACGAGGCCGAAGTGTGGGGCGCGCTGGTGACGGGCCTGCGGGACTACTCGCGCAAGAACGGATTCCGCTCGGTGGTGCTGGGGCTATCCGGCGGGATCGACTCCGCGGTGTGCGCCGCGCTCGCGGTGGACGCGCTGGGCGCTGATGCGGTGTATGGAATCTCGATGCCATCGTCGTATTCCTCGGCGCACTCTGGGACCGATGCTGCCGACCTCGCTGAGCGCACCGGGCTGCATTACCAGGTGCAGCCGATCGGGGACATGGTTGAGGTCTTCGTGCGCCAGCTCGAGCTATTCGGACTCGCTGAGGAGAACGTGCAGGCCCGCTGCCGTGGGGTGACCCTGATGGCGCTGTCCAATCAATACGGACATCTGGTGCTGGCGACCGGCAACAAATCCGAGCTCGCCGTGGGGTACTCGACGATCTACGGTGACGCCGTCGGTGGCTTCGCGCCGATTAAGGACGTACCGAAGACGGCAGTGTGGGCGCTGGCTCGGTGGCGCAACGCACTGGCCGAGAAGCGGGGTAAGACCCCACCGATCCCACCGAACTCGATAGGCAAGCCGCCTTCAGCTGAGCTTCGTCCCGACCAGCTCGACACCGACGCGCTGCCGGACTACCGGCTTCTCGACGAGGTGCTTGACGACTATGTGGAAGGCGACCGCGGGTTCAGCGACCTAGTGGCGGCTGGCTTCGCATCCGAGCTGGTCGAGCACATCGTGCGGCTGGTGGATGCCGCGGAGTACAAACGGCGACAGTATCCGCCCGGCACGAAGATCACCTTGAAGGCTTTCGGCCGCGATCGGCGACTGCCGATCACCAACCGCTGGAGGGAACGCGGCCTCACAGACGACGAACCCTAGCAAGCACGGCTAGGCCTCGGTTTCGGCGATCACGCATCCATGACGTGGCTGTGAGTCTCGTCGCACCTCATGCCAAGCCTCGACATCGGTGCGAAGCTCTTGGAATAAGCGATCCGGCATGACCCGGGGACCGGCGAGCAACGGCCGGCCTCGAGGGAGGACGGTCGATAATGACCCCAGCTGCTGACCAACCCGCGCTGTACGGCGGACCGGTGCGGCCCGATCAGAAGATCAGGCGAATTCGCGTCCAAGACCTCATCGCGGCGAAAAGCCGTGGTGAGAAGTGGGCGATGCTGACTGCTTATGACTACTCCACGGCCAGGCTGCTCGATGCCGCCGGAATCCCGGTGTTGCTGATCGGCGACTCAGCGGCAAACGTCGTCTACGGCTACGACACGACGCTGCCGGTTACCGTCGATGAATTGTTGCCCCTGGTCCGCGGTGTGGTCCGAGCCGCCCGCCGGGCGTTGGTCGTCGCCGACTTGCCCTTCGGCTCCTACCAATCCTCTCCGACCCAGGCTCTGGAGACCGCGGCACGCTTCTTTAAAGAGGCCGGCGCTCACGCCGTGAAGCTGGAAGGTGGCCGCCGGGTGGTGCCCCAGGTGGAGGCGCTGGTCGCGGCGGGCGTGCCGGTGATGGCGCACCTCGGGCTCACCCCGCAGTCGGTGCACGCGATGAGTGGCTATCAGGTGCAAGGCCGGGGCGAGCAGGGCGAACGCCTGCTCGACGACGCAAAGGCCCTGGAAGCCGCCGGAGCATTCGCCATCGTGCTCGAAGTGGTGCCCGCTGAGCTGGCCGCACGAATCACCGCGGCGGCGAGTGTGCCCACCATCGGGATCGGTGCCGGACCGGGATGCGACGCGCAGGTCTTGGTGTGGCAGGACATGGCGGCCTTCCACCCTGCCAGTGGCCCGGTGCCGAAGTTCGTCAAGATCTACGCCAAGCTCGGCGACGGGCTGCGGGACGCGGCGAACCACTTCGCCGAGGATGTCCGCTCAGGTGCCTACCCGGGCCCGGAGCACACCTACAGCTGAGCGGCGACGCGCTGACGAGCAGAAGCACGCCGAGCGGCGGCTTCGCCGCCACCGTGTCAGAGGCCGGTGATCCTGATCCCGGCGTGCGTATGGTGTCGCCGGTTGATCGCGATGAGGTTGGCGACCAGCGCTTCCACTTGCCCGGCGTTGCGTAACCGCCCACCGTAGATGCCACGCACACCAGGTAGCGCGTCGGCAAAGGCGCAGACCAGATCCGTGGCTTCCCGGTCGTCGCCCAGCACCAGCACGTCGGTGTCCAGCCGGCTCACCTCGGAGTCCTCGAGCAGCACCGCGGAGACATGGTGGAAGGCGGCGATCACCCGAGACTCCGGCAACAGCGTCTGGGCCTGCTCGGCCGCGCTGCCAGCAGGCACGTCGAGCGGGTACGGACCCCCACTGTCGAAGCCGAGCGGGTTCACACAGTCGATGACGATCTTGCCGGCCAACGCCGGACGCAGCGATGTGAGCAGCGCGGCGTGGCCGTCGAACGGTACCGCCACCACGACCAGGTCTGCCTCGGCCGCGCAGCCGGCGTTGCTCACACCGCGCACCCGTGGAGAACCGGCCCGCTCCCCCACTAAGGCCGCGGTCTGCTCGGCCCGACGAACTTCCCGGGAGCCGATCACCACCCGCAGCCCGCTCAGTGCCCACCGGTAAGCCAACCCCCGACCCTGCGGACCAGTGCCGCCGAGCACGCCGAGCGTCAACTGGGACAGATCCGCCTGGGTCACGGACCGATGGCCGGCGGACGCCGGGGTATCGGATCCAGGCAAGACACCAGGACCTCCCTGCGCTGCGGATCCGCTACCACGACGTCGTTGCGGTCCCGGTACACCAGCTCTCCAGTGGTGTCGATCTCGAGCAGGTAACCGGCCTCGGCCAGCTGGCCTTCGTCCAGGTCGACCAACCGTTCGACGCGGCTCGGCACAACTCGATAGATGGGCCACGCCAGATCGCCATAGGTCCGATGTAGCTCATCGATGAGGTAGGCCATTTGCTGCTGCCACGGCAAGGGCATCTCTTCGGCCAGTGACCGGGGCAACACCACATAACCCTCGTCGACACCCAGCTTGGCGCCCTCGAGGTGGTCCCGTAACGGAGTGGCCGAAGCCGGCCGACGGATTGGCCGCGGGATCGGTTCTGACGCGTACACCTACACCTCCGGATCTCAGGCCTTCGCGACCGGCACCCCTGGCCGGACCGCGAGCGGCATCAGTTCGTGCTCATCGAAGTTCACCGCTCGCTGCCGCAGCGGCACCGTCTGGTTCGCCGCCTCAACCATGCGACCATTACCCAGGTACATCGCAACGTGGTGGATGGTAGCCGGGTTCGACGTGTCATACCCCCAGAACAGCAGGTCCCCGGGTTGAGCCTGGCGCACCGGCAGCTGGGTACCGGCCCAGTACTGCTGCGCCGCCACCCTGGGCAGCGTGACCCCGGCCGACGCGTAGGCGCGCATCATCAGCCCTGAGCAGTCGTAGGAATCAGGACCGGTGGCGCCCCAGACGTAGGGCTTGCCGACTTCGCCAAGCGCGTACTGAGTTGCCCGTCCAGCAATCTGAGATGGCGCCGGGAGCGGTGTGGCACAGGAGGCTTTGACGAACTCCGTGACGTCCCCGCCCACGGCGCCGATCACGTTGACGGCCAACGGTTCCCATTGGTGGTAACGCGCCGGAAAGGCCGACCTCTCGATGTCCTGCGCCGAATCCCCGGGACGCTGGGTTTCCCAGCCGGGCACCATCAGCAGCTTGTCGTAGAACTTGTTGATCTCATAGACCGG
>JAODNG010000041.1 GCA_025465385.1 Pseudonocardiales bacterium | reverse complement strand
ACCACCGCGGGGTGCGCGTGGCCCAGGATCATCGGACCCCAGGATGAGACCAGATCGACGTAGCGGTTGCCGTCGGCGTCCCACAGGTAGGGTCCCGCCGCTCGGACCATGAAGCGCGGCGTGCCGCCGACCGCGCCGAAAGCCCGCACCGGGGAGTTCACCCCGCCGGGGATCACAGCGCAAGCCCGATCGAAGAGCCGAGCCGACTCGGGGGCTGTCATCGGTAGTGCTGTCGGGATGCTTGCGCCGTCATCCGTCGTCCCGCGTCGAGCAACAGGATCCCCGCCAGCGTGGCCGCGCCGACGGCCATCGCCCACCAACGTCCTTCGATACGGTAGAGCGCAATGCCACGGCGCGTCGCGGTGAGGACGACGCCGCGGTGCCAGCACCACCAGGTCAATCCGCCGAGCACGATCGCGACCAACACCTCGGCCACGACCCGCAGCGGGCTAGGCCACATCCACGTTGCGAAACCCACGCCTGCACCCTGCCATGGCATGCCCCGCCGGTGATCGGCGGCCCAGGACGCCGGTGGCAACACCGGCGATCAGTGCAACCAGCCGGCGGCCTCCATCGCCCAATAGGTCAGTACCAGATCAGCACCGGCCCTGCGGATGGAGGTGAGCGTCTCCAGCACGGTGCGCCGCCGGTCCAACCAGCCGCGCGCCACCGCCGCCTCGACCATCGAGTACTCACCGGAGACCTGATAGGCGGCGACGGGAACGTCGGTGATCTCAGCCACTGAGCGCAGCACGTCGAGGTAGGACATCGCGGGCTTGACCATCACGATGTCGGCGCCTTCGGCGAGATCCAGCGCCGTCTCGCGCAGCGCCTCGCGTGCGTTGGCGGGATCTTGCTGATACGTCAGCCGGTCGCCGCGCAGCTGGGAGTCCACCGCGTCGCGGAACGGGCCATAGAACGCCGAGGCGTACTTGGCGCTGTAGGCCAGGATTCCGGCATCGGGGTGGCCCGCGGCGTCTAGCGCCGCCCGGATCACCCCAACCTGACCGTCCATCATTCCGCTGGGCCCTACCAGGTGCGCGCCAGCCTGCACCTGCGCGACAGCCATCTGCGCGTACACCGTCAGCGTCGCGTCGTTGTCCACCCGACCGGTCGCGTCCAGCAGCCCGCAATGCCCGTGATCGGTGAACTCGTCCAGACACGTGTCAGCCATGATCACGATGTCGTCACCGACCTCGGCGCGCACGTCCCGCAGTGCGGTGTTGAGCACGCCCTCAGGGTCGATCCCACCGGAGCCGGTGGCGTCCCTGGTAGCGGGCACGCCGAACAGCATGATTCCGCCTAGTCCGGCCGCCGCCGCCTCGGCCGCGGCCTTACGTAGCGAGTCGCGGGTGTGTTGCACGACACCAGGCATCGACGGTATCGGTATCGCCTCGGTGGCACCCTGCTTGACGAACACCGGCAACACCAGCTGCCGCGCGACCACCGTCGTTTCACTGACCAGCCGACGCATCGCAGCAGTGGTGCGCAATCGGCGGGGCCGACTCGTCGGGTACATGGGTCCTCCGGCCCGTGAGTGGCGTTACGAGCTACGACTCGCATTGCCACTCACGGGTATCACGTCATCGCCTGCGGTTTTTGGCTTTTCGGGGTGGGGGAAGGGCGCCTGCGGCGCGGAGTTGGGCGGCGTGCTCGGCTAGAGCGTCTACCAAGGCGCCTACCTGGGCCACCTCGGGTTGCACGTCGACCCGGAGGCCGAATTCGATGGCTGTCTCCGCGGTGGCCGGGCCGATGCAGGCGACGATCGTGCGGGTGTGCGGCTTGCCTGCGATACCGACCAGGTTGCGCACCGTGGATGAGGACGTGAAGCACACCGCATCGAAGCCACCCGTTTTAATCATCTCGCGGGTCTCTGCGGGCGGTGGAGCGGCGCGCACCGTACGGTAGGCGGTCACGTCATCGATCTCCCAACCCCGCTCGCGCAGCCCGGCGGCCAACGTCTCGGTCGCGATGTCCGCGCGCGGCAGCAGCACCCGGTCCACCGGGTCGAGAATGTCGTCGAAGGGCGGGAAATCGGCCAGCAACCCGTCGGAGGACTGCTCACCCGACGGCAGCAGCTCGGGGACGATCCCCATGGCGCGCACCCGCTCCGCGGTGGCCTCCCCCACGCAGGCGATCTTCACGCCGGCGAAGGCGCGGGCATCCAGCCCGAACTCGGCGAATTTGTCCCAGACCGCCCGAACCGCGTTGGTGGAGGTGAACACCACCCACTGGTAACGACCGTCGACCAGACCCTTGACCGCGCGCTCCATCTGAGCGGGCGACCGGGGCGGCTCCACCGAGATCGTCGGGACCTCCACGGGCACCGCGCCGTGAACTGCCAGCCGGTCGCTCATCGCGCCAGCTTGTTCTTTGGTCCGCGGCACCAGCACCTTCCAGCCATACAGTGCCCGGGACTCCCACCAGGACAGCTTCGTCCGCTGCCCGACCACCGAGCCGACGGTCACCACCAGCGGTCCGATGAGCTCGCCGATGTCACCGTTCAACGACGCCAGCGTGGTCTCCATGGTGTGCTGGGTCGGCATGGTCCCCGCCGCGGTGACCGCCACTGGGGTGTTCGGCGCCAGCCCGTGTTCGATCAGCGCGGCGGCCGTCTCCGCGAGGTGGGACGCGGTGGCGTGTAGCACCAGCGGGCCCGGTACTGCGGCTAGTGACGTCCAGTCAACGCCCGCTCGGACGTCGGCTTCAGTGTGCCCGGAGCCCAGTGGCACCCCGGCGAAGGCCGGCACCGCGGTACCAGTCGGCACCCCGGGCACCACCTCGAACGGTGTGGACGTGCGGGCCACCGCCAGCGCCTCGGCGACTACAGCGTCGGCGGTGAGCGGGTCCCCGGATACCAGGCGCACCACGACTCGGCCGCCGTTGGCCTCGGCTACCAGGTCCTTGGCGACCTCCCCGGGCTCCCCCACCGCCGGACGCACCTCGGCGCCAGGGGCCAGCGCAAGCACGTCGGGCGGCACATCGAGGTCGGTCACCAGCAACTCGGCACAGTTCAGCAGGTGCTGCGCTCGTACAGTGAGCATCCCGGCGTCACCGGGACCAGCACCGACAAAGGCAATCTGTCCAGCGGTCTTGCAGACACGGCTCATCTACCTACTCGTTTCCCATCAGGCCGCGACCCGGGCCGCGCAGCGCTGGGTCCACACCCAGCGCGCCAGCACCCAAGTCCAGCAACTCGGCCGCAACCTGGCGACCGAGCTTCTCGGCATCGGTTGGCTCCCCATCGGAATTCGGCCCATCGGAATACGGCCCATCAAAATAGGGCACGGTGGCCGACGACCGGAGCATTCCGTCGTCCACAGTGGCTGCAGCTCCGCGCAAGAACAGCCGCAACACAACCCGCCCCTCGTCATCGAGGTCCTCGACGACATCGGCGAGCGCGCCGACCGGCGCGATGGAGTCAGCCGCCACCGAGGCGAGCAGCGCCCGCTCAGCGGTGACCGCGGCGCGCACCGCGGCGTCATCGAGCAGCGTGCCCAGCAGATGCTCGGTGTCCAGGTCATCGACCCGGCATTCGCAGGCCAGCGCGCCCTGCCCAGGCGCGGGCAACATCTGCAACGGGTCGAGTAGCTCAGTGGCACGATCGCTGCGGCCGAGTCGGGCCAGCCCGGCAGCGGCGATCACCACACCATCGATCTCGCCGTCATCGACGCGACGGATCCGCGAATCGATGTCACCCTGGATCGGCACAGTCTGCAGTCCCAGGCCCAGTGCTCGCAGTTGCGCGCACCGCCGCGGCGATCCAGTGCCGAGGACCGCCCCGGCGGGCAACTCACCCAACACCATGGCGTCCCGGGCCACTAACGCATCGCGCGGGTCCGCGCGCTCCGGTACCGCGGCGACCACCACCCGAGGATCCGTCGCAATGGGCAGATCCTTGTAGGAGTGCACCGCGACATCAATCGCACCCCCGGCCAGAGCCGCACGCAACGCCGAGTAGCCCTCGTCGGCGGTATGCACCGGCACGATGCGCACCGCAACCCCCGCGGCCCGCAACCGCTGCGCCACCGCGTCAGTCTGGGCGAGTGCCAACGCACCACCCCCGGCTCCCAGCAGCAACGGTGACCGTTGCGCCACGGCCATCACCGGATCCCGGGTGGATCATCGGTCGATGATGGGCGAATCGGCGCGGCGATGGCAGCAGCTGCTTGCGGGTCGAGTTCGAACAGCTCGCGCAGCGCGTCGGCGTAGGCCTCTCCGCCACCGGCCTCGGCTAGCTGCTTGACCCGCACGGTCGGGACGTGCAACAGCTTGTCCACCACCCGACGGACACTCCGGGCCAGCTCATCGCGCACCGCGGCATCAAGTCCCGGCAACCGACCGTCCAACCGCAGCAGTTCCGCATCCACCACCTCGGCTGCGCGCTTGCGTAGCGCAGCGACCGTCGGGGTGACTTCCGCGGTGCGCTGGGCGGCCAGGTAGTGGCGCACCTCCTGCGCGACAAGGCTGTGCGCGGTGCTGACCGCGTCGGATCCGGTACCGCGCTGTTCCAGCCGGCGAGCCACGGCGCTGAGATCCAGCAGGATCACGCCGGGGACATCGCCCACCCCGGGTTCAACGTTGCGAGGCAGCCCCAGGTCACACACCACGAGCGGAACCCGACGGTGGCTCTCGGTTATCTGCTCGACGCTGAGCACCGCGCCGGTCGCGCCGGTGCAGCAAATGACCACCTCTACCGCGGCCAACGCATCAGCCACACCATCGAGGCTGACGGCCCGGGCGGGCGTGCCCTCGGCCCGGCACAACGCGGCCAGCCGCTGCGCACTGACGTGGGTACGGTTGGCCACCACGATCTCGCCCACCCCGGCACGGCGTAGCTGCGCGGCGGCCAGCGAGCCCATCGAACCGGCGCCGAGAACCAACGCCCGCCGACCGGCCAAACCCGCCCCGTTTGCACCGCCCCCGTTTGCACCCGCGGCACCAGCCAGCGCGGCCGCCGTAGCGGCGAGGGCTTCGGAGACCACGGAGGCGCCGGCGGCACCGATGCCGGTCTCGGTGTGGATCCGCTTGCCGACCCGAAGCGCCTGCTGCACCACCTCATGCAGAGTGCGCCCGATTGTCCCCACTTGTTCGGCGCCGGCGTACGCGGCGCGCAGTTGACCGAGGATCTGTGGCTCGCCGACGACCATCGAGTCCAACCCGGCGGCCACCGAGAACAGATGCTCCACACCGGCGGCCGCGTAGTGCACGTAGAGGTGCTCGGACAGTTCGTCGAGCACCATCGCGGACTGGCGCGCCAGCACATCAGTGATATCGGCGAGGCCACCGTGGAAGGTCGCGACTACCGCATAGATTTCGACCCGGTTACAGGTGGACAGCAGCAGCGCCTCCGCGACATTCTCGCGTGCAATCAGCTGGCACAGCACCTTACCGGCGTCCGCGGTCGACACCGCGACTCGTTCCAGCACATCAACCGGCGCACTACGATGAGACAGACCGACGACCAGAAGACTCATCTGCTCACCGCGATCGGATTGATCGGCTCGACCACCGGTCCAACCCCGTTGCCGTTAGACCGACGGACCTGGTGAAACGACAGGATCTGCAGTTCCACAGCGAGGTCCACCCGGCGAACCTCGACATCCTCGGGCACCTGCAGTACGACCGGGGCGAAGTTCAGGATGCACCGGACCCCACCAGCCACAAGCAGGTCACACACCCCCTGCGCGGCGGGGACCGGGGTACAGATCACGCCGATGGTCACCTCTCGCTCGGCGCACACCGCCGGGATGCTGTCGACGTGGTCCACGGGCAACCCTCCGACGGCGACCCCGATCAGGTCCTCGTCGACGTCGAACAGGGCAGTGACTGGGAAGCCACGGTCGGGAAAGCCCGGGTAGTTGGCTAGCGCATGACCAAGGTTGCCGATGCCGACCACGGCGATGCTGTGGTGTCGGGTAAGCCCGAGCAGCCGCTCGATGTGCTCCACCAGCCGCGCGGTGTCGTAGCCCACCCCGCGGGTGCCGTAGGAACCCACATATGACAAGTCCTTGCGCAGAGTCGCGGAGTTCACTCCAGCAGCGCCGGCGAGTACCTCGCTCGACATCGTGGTCACGCCCTGCTCGATCATCGAGGTAAGCACCCGAAGGTAGACGGCGAGGCGGCCGACCGCAGCCTCGGGTACCGAGCGGTACGGCAGGTCTTCGACACCAGTGCTGTACCTGCCGTGCTCGTGCACCGTCACGAGTGCCTTCCTCTCGACCCACTGGCAAACTGGTTCCGGGGCTGGTAGCGCTGTCCTGCCAGGCGTCCACGGTAGCCGCTTGTGAACGCAGGAACAAAGTCGCGATCTTGCTTGCCGGGACACGGGTCAGGGGCGGCTCGGTCGCGAAGCCGCCCCTGACAGTGCCAGCAGCAGGTAATAGCTGCTGTGTGCGGGTTAGGAAGCCGGTGGTGACAGCACCTGTCCGATGATGAACACGGTGGCGTTCTTGGTTGGAATGTTGCCGCACAGCACCGGCGCACCATTGACCGTCGGTGCTGCCGCGGTGCCGCCGATCGTGATCTTGGCGCCTTCCAGACTGTCCACCGTGCCGGCTCTGACCAGGCCGGCCGCGTCGTAGCGGGTGCCGACTACGTGGTAAGTCAGGATCTTGGCCAGCTGGCTGTTCGGCGAAGCCACGTCCGGAGCGGTGGTCAGCTGCTTGAGGATGCCCGGATGCTGGGCCTCCAGAGCCTGGAATGCCGGGTCAGCCGGGGCGAAGACGGTCAGCGCAGGAGCGCTGTTGAGGGTGTCAACCAGGTTGGCCGCGGTCACGGCCTTGGTCAGCGTGGTCAGCAACGGGTTGTGACTTGCCGCGGTGACCACCGGGTCGTTGACCATGCCCTGCGCCGAGCCCGGGCCCTCCGTGGGCACCTGACTGCAAACCGGACCGAAGATGTCACTGATCTTCGTGACGCCGCTACCAGTGGGCGCGGTGGCCTCGCCGGAGGGCGTAGCCGACTCGCTGGCTGGTGCGGAAGCTTGAGTTCCGGTGGCCGGCTGCTGCGAATTGCTGCATGCGCCGACCACGGCAGTCACTGCCGCTAGAGCGCCGACCGCGGCCAGTCGCTGGATCTTCCTCACTCGATTTCAACTCCTCATCGGGCTGCCCGGCCGATCCGGGCCTCACACGTATTACTTCGGTAATCCACAGCGGTTGGTTCGCGGCTCGCAGATTACGAATAGGACACATTGCTGCTGTAAGCGAGCCGTCCTCAATGGACGCTGCTCATTGGATGGTGATCATTGGACCGTGAACTGTACCGAATGCCACCCGGTCGCGCCGTCGGGGATGGGTGCGGCTCGGTCTGCGGTCTGGGTGTATCCAGTCTGATCCGTCGCGCGCACCTCGGCGACATGGGCACCGGGTTCCCAGCGGCCCCGCAGCCTGAACATCCGCCACGTGTCGACATTGACCTCGGTGGACAGCTCAGCGGGAAGCCACTGCCCGTGGTCCAGGCGTACCTCCACCTTCTCGACGCCTCTGGTCTGCGCCCAGGCCACCCCGGTGATCGGTGTGCTGGGACTGACCCGTTCGAACGGCCCAGGGCTGTCGATCCGGGACATCGTCTTGATCGGCGCCCGCTGCGCCCAGCCGCGCTGGAGCCAGTAGGCCCGCTTCGCGTCGAAGGTAGTGATTTCCATATCGGTGATCCACTTCGTGCCAGAGACAAAACCGTACAGCCCGGGGACGAGTAGCCGGACCGGGAAGCCGTGCTCGATCGGCAACGGCTCACCGTTCATCCCGATCACCAGCATGGCTTGCCTTGCTCGGTCGAGCAGCGTCGTGGTGGGGGTGCCGCAGGTCCATCCATCGACGCTGGTGGTGTAGACCTGATCAGCATCCCGGGCCACGCCGGCCTCTTTGAGAATGTCGGCGAGCAGCACGCCGGTGAAGTTGGCGGTGGACAGGTAGGGTCCGCCGACCTCGTTGGACACACAGGTCATCGTCACCGGACGCTCGATCAACGGGCGCGAGATCAAATCAGGCCAGTTGATGGTGATCTCCCGAGCGACCATCCCATGAATGCGCAGCCGCCAGTCCGCAGTACGCAGCTGCGGCAGCGTGAGGTTGACGTCTACCCGGTAGAAATCCGGGTTGCGCGTAATGAAGGTCGGAGATCCGTCGGCGGCGAAATCGGCCCCCGCTGGGATCGGCGGGGCGGGCACCGTGGGCATGATCCGCCCAAGCGCCTTGCGAGAGGCCTCCAGACCACTACGCCCGACCAGCAGCTGACCACCGGCTGCGGCGATCCCCGCACCTGCGGCGACCGCCATCGAACCGGCGAGCAGCGTCCGGCGAGGCACTCCCGCTACGCCGCCGGCTGCCGGGCGTTGGCTAAGCCGAGCCAGGCCGTGCAGGAAGACGAAGACTCCCGCGCTGACGATCAGCGCCGCCACCGGAGCGAACACGTCAAGCGAACCCGCGGTGGGACGGGACAGCACCGCGACACTGGCTACCACGCCGAGCACCACGATCAGCACCAGGCCTGGTGTGCGGGAGCGCCGCGAGATCAGCCCGGCGACCACTCCCACCAGCCCGATCACCGCGGCCATACCCGAGAGCAAAACGACTTTGTCGTAGCTACCGAAGGTCCGCACCGCGAAATCCTTGAGCCACAGCGGGGTCAGGTCTATCGCGCTGGCGCCTACCGCGAGGAACGGCGAGGCAGTCGGCGAGATGAAGCCGCCCACCAGGTGCCCGGTCGTCAACCCTGCAACCATCGACAGCAGCCCGACCAGGCCTGCCACTGGGGCGGATAGGCGAGATGACGCATCAGGAGCCGCCGCGATGGGAGACGACCGGGTCGTAGTCATGTCCGCCAGTTCGCACTTGCCGGGGTGAAGGTTCGATCAGAGCTCACATCGTAATGGTGCTTACCCGGTAAGCGCTGCGCGTAGCCGCGGCTCCTCCACCGCCCAGAAGCCGTGCTCCCGGCCGTCGATGAGGATCACCGGAACCCGGTCGCCGTACTCGGCTCGCAGTTCTGGGTCCGCATCCACGTCGCTGGTGTGCCACCCGACGTCGAGTTCGGCGCAGATCCGGGCGATGTCCGCTCGGGCCGCCGCGCACGCATGGCACTGCGCGCGGACCAGCAAGGTCACCTCGTGCTTCATCGGAGTCAGCCTGCCACTGCCGTTACGGCCGGGTTTAGTCAGCTCCGGCGGCAGCTGGCAGGCCGGTTTGGTGCTTTCTGTCCCGCGCATCGCAGTTCGCTTCTAGCAGACCTACTGCCCGGAGCCTAGGAGGTGCAGCGCGTAGCGTGTCGCCGTCGTATGCTTCCGCACGCCTTTGAGGCGACCCGCTAGGCGACCGTTGACGCGAACGGTCGGCACGAGCGAACTGAGGAGTGGCTCATGCCGCAACCGAGATGGTCCTCGGAATCCCAGGACCGATCCGCAACCGCGCGTGCGGAGGGTCCCCGACCACAGCTGCGCCGGTTACGCCGACGCCTGATCGCGTGAAGTTCGCCCGCCCCAGCACCCAGCCGGTCCCAGATCCGCGCGCGCCAGACCCCGACTCACCAGACCCGGTCCCACCGGATCCCGGCGCCGCCGACCAACCAGCCGAGGGTGCCGGTATCGAACACGCCGGGCCGGAGGTCGACACCGCCGCGTGGGACCTTGTCGCGGCCGCCCAGCAGGGCGACCAGAACGCCTTCGGCCAACTGTACGACCGGTACGTCGATGTGGTCTTCCGGTTCATCTTGTTCCGGGTGAGTGATCGTCCACTGGCCGAAGACCTCACCAGTGAGACCTTCCTGCGAGCCCTGCGCCGGATCTCGTCGGTGAGCTACCAAGGCCGTGACGTCGGAGCCTGGTTCGTCACCATCGCGCGTAACCTGGTTCTCGACCACGTCAAATCCAGCCGGTACCGGTTGGAGATGACCACCGCCGACATTCTGGACTCCAGCGCGGATGACCGCGGCCCTGAGCATGAGGTGGTCGAAGAGGCCACCGCTGCCGAACTCATGCGCTGCGTCGCCCAACTGGGCCGGGATCAGCAGGAGTGCATCATGCTGCGGTTCATGCAGGGCCTGTCGGTCTCGGAGACCGCGGCCGTGATGGGCCGCAACGAGGGCGCGGTCAAGGCGCTGCAACATCGCGCGGTCCGCCGGCTGGCGCAGCTGCTGCCGGAGGGGCTGCGATGACTATCACATTCACCACCGACACTGTGCGCCTGGGCGTAACTACGCGGATGACCGCTCGTTGCTCCCAAGGACACGGCCCACGGGCCCGAAGGTGGTGAGGACGACGCGCACATCCGGGGGTCGGAGCAGCGACGGGCAAGAGCAGGACAACTTCGCCCGCGCAGTGGATAGCGGTATCCACGACGTCTCCGACCGGACCTTGCAGCGGGACCTGACGGTGGTGGCGGCGTTGCGTCATGCCGGCGCCACGGTTGGCCCGACAACCGCGGAACGTGACCGGATGCGCCAGCGCGTCTTGGCCGAATTCTCGTCGGTGGTTCACGAAGGCAACAGTCCAGTCCTGCCGCTGCGGGCCGCTCGGCGTCGCCGTTGGCTTCCCGACGAAACGCGGGGACGGGTGGTGGTGGCAGCGGCGGCGGCACTGTGCCTGACGATGTCGCTGTCCGGGATGAGCGTGTTGCTGTCCCGCGATGCCGTGCCCGGTGATGCCTTGTACACCTTCAAGCGCACCGCCGAGTCCGCCGAACTCGGATTGACCTTCGGGGACCATCCCAAGGCCCTCAAACATCTGGAGTTCGCCGGCGATCGGGTGAACGAGATCGAGATCATGGCGGAACAAGCCGACAGCGCTGGCAATTGGTCCGGCGGTCAGGGCAAGTTCGTCCGGGTGCTCGATGACTTCGACTCAGACGCCACTGCCGGTGCCCGGCTACTCACCGGTCTCGCCCTGCATGGCCAACCCAGCAGCCTGGCTGCGTTGCGCGGCTGGGCCGAGCAGCAGAAGGCCCGGCTGGCCGTGGTTCGGGCCGCGCTGCCAATGCCCATCAGCGCCCGGCTGGACAGCACACTTGGATTGCTAGATCGGGTGGTCGCGAGAGCTTCCGCGCTGAGCGACCGGTCCAGCTGCGTCACGATCACTTCTGGCCTTCGTGATGAGCTGGGTGCGTTGCCAGCGAAGGAAGCTTGCAAGCCGACACCGGTAGACGGAACTTCCGCGGCAGTACCGCTGCCGGGCGTGCCAGCTCTGCCAACGGTGACCCCACCCAGCGCAATTGTGCCTCCCAACCTGCTGCTTCATCCGCCTGTAGTGAATCCCGTTCCGGTTCCCGCTCATAACGGCACGAGCAGCCGCTCCGGGCTTCCCACAACCCGAAGCCCCGGTGACGTTCTGCCGAACCCGACTCGACCCGGATCCGAGCAGTTGCAGCCGGAGCCATGGCGCCCCTTCCCAGCGCATGATTCACCAAAGCCTGCTGCACCGCTGCCACCGTGGATTCTGCAGCCGCGGTTGTTGCCACCGGGATAGCCGTCAACTTAAATCCACCCACCGTATGTCGAGTAGATCCTTACTGTTCGGTTGCTCAGGAGAAGTCATCACGGCAGTCTTGTGATCGGCTTCGCGCTTTGAGCAAGAAGGACGCGGAAGGAACCCACTCCGATATTCAGGGCAGGATCAAGTGCCACGGTGTAACCAGGACGACCAGCGAGATAGTCATGAGGACATCCGGAACGATGCAGCCGTCCTGACCGCCCTTACCGGGCAAGGCGCCGCTGGGTTAACCCTTGTTGGCTTGGCTGTTGCGGAAGTAGAGGCCGCGCTGGCGGTTCCCACTGATCCCCTCGCGGCCGCCTTCTTCGACCTCGATAACACTATGATGCAGGGCGCGTCGGCCTTCTACTTCGCGCAGGGCCTGGCCGCTAGGAAATTGTTTCCCGCCGGTGCGCTCACGTCGTTTGCGTGGCAGCAACTGAAGTTCAGAGTAGTCGGCAAGGAGCTCAGCCTCGCGGAGATCCGCACCAGTCGCGAGCAGGCGCTGTCATTCGTGGCCGGTAGATCAACTGCGCAGTTCGTCGAGCTTAGCGAGGACATCTACGACGAGCTGATGGCTCACCGGATCTGGTCCGGCACGCTGGCGTTGGCGCAGATGCACCTCGCCGCGGGCCAGCGGGTGTGGCTGGTCTCCGCCACTCCGGTGGAGCTGGCCACGATCATCGCTCGCCGCCTCGGCCTCACGGGTGCGCTGGGCACTGTTGCAGAGGCTGTCGACGGCGTATACACCGGCCGGTTGGTCGGCGACATCCTGCACGGTGCGGCGAAGGCCCAGGCGGTGCGAGCGTTGGCCAGCAAAGAAGGGCTCGACCTGCACCGGTGCACCGCTTACTCCGACTCAGCCAACGACATCCCGATGCTTTCGTTGGTGGGCACCGCGGTGGCGGTGAATCCGGACCCCGCCCTTCGAG
>JAODNG010000037.1 GCA_025465385.1 Pseudonocardiales bacterium | reverse complement strand
CCCACCGGAAACCTGGGATGGCACGATCGCCGCGCAGAAGCTGCTCTCCACGGTGTTTCGGCTCGACCGGGAACGTCACCAGAAGTTCGGCGCAGGCCAGGTGATCGACATCCTGCTTGGCAAAACGACGCCCAAGGTTATCCAGTTCGGCCATGAGAGTTTGACGGTGTTCGGCATCGGCACGGAGCTGCGCGAGAGCGAGTGGCGTGGAGTGGCGCGCCAACTGCTGGCCCAGAGCCTGCTCGCCGTCGAGGGCGACTACGGCACGTTGGTGCTCACCGACTTCAGCGGTGAGGTACTGAGCCAGCGGCGTCAAGTCCTGCTGCGCCGCGAACCCGAACGGACGGCGCCAATCGCCAAGGCCACCAAACCGCGCCGCGCTGCACCCGCTGACCTACCCGATGTAGCAGTCCCGGTGTTCGAGCAGCTCCGCGCCTGGCGCGCCGCCACCGCCAAGGAGCAAGGCGTACCCGCCTACGTGATCTTCCACGACGCAACGTTGCGCCAGATCGCCACCCAGGCCCCATCGACCCTCGCCGAGCTTGGCACCGTCAGCGGTGTCGGCGAGGCCAAGCTGGCGCGCTACGGCCAGCAGATCCTGGACACTCTCGCTGGTTCGCCCTTGACACGGTCCACTACCACGGATGCGGGTTAGCTGCAGGAATCTATTCCGGCGCTTTCAGCGAGATAGACAGATTCTATCGTCTTGGTGAGGCCATCACGCAGCTGATGCATCTCAAGTCATTTCCCACCTGCTGGCTGCCTGTTTCGGTGTTACAAATAACGAAATGAACACCGAGTGAATACATGCAAAACGGTTTGTCCGACACTGATGACATTAGGTAATCTCACGTGGTGCCCGAAACATCGGCCAACATCCGGTTCGCATTTCAGCCCCTGATCAATCTGCATACCGGTGGCGTCGTAGCGATGGAGATGCTCGCCCGTCCCGCGTACCGTGATGTGCGGTCACTGCTCCGTCGCGCCGCTGCCGCGGGAGGGCTGGAGAAGCTGGATGTGACATTGGCTGTTGCTGCAGCGCGTTGCTCCGCAGAGCATGAGACACTGTTGCCGTTGCACCTCAACCTGACTGTCGAGACCGTTCTCGCCGAAGGTGACACGCTTGCTCCGCTGCACCACGTGCTGGTCAGCACCGGGCGCCAACCGGCTCAGACGGTGCTGGAGATCAATCCAACGGACACCGCCGTCGAACCTGAGCTGCTCCTCGCCGCGCTGCGTCGGCTGCGCAGCCTCGGGTACCGCATCGCGTTGGATGGGGTGGGCGCCGGGAACTATTCGTTCATGGTGATCGCCGAGGCTCGGCCAGATCTGATCAAGATGGACCGGGAGATCGTCGATGGGCTGCCGCGGGAAAGTGGCAGTGTGGCCATACTCGAAGCGCTCCAGCACCTGGCAACGCGAATCGGGGCGCAGGTAGTTGCTGAAGGTGTGGAACGTTCGGAGCAGTTGGCCACACTGCGCCAGTATGGGGTGGGTATCGCGCAAGGCAACCTTTTGGGGGCGCCCAGCCGGCGCCCCGTGACCTATCTGCCGATCTCCGGAATAGCGGAGTTTCGAACGCCTGTCTCCACGACGCCGACTCGAGGCCTACCCGAAGCGCGGATCAGTGACTTCATGCATCCCGCCCTCACCTTGCCGATATCGACGACCGGAGAGGCGGTCCGCGCTGTCCTCAGCGATCGGCCAGCAATCAGCGGGGTGGTGCTGGTCGATGACGACGGCAGACCGCGTTACACGTTGGACCGCAACCGGTTCCTGCTTGCCGTCAGCGGGGCCTACGGGCATGCCCTGTACGGCAGGCGGGAAGCCGCTCAGCTTGGCGACAAGCCCCGAGTACTTGAATCCTGCTCCAGCGCTCGGGCCGCGTTGGAGCTCATCTGCAGCAGCGTTGCGCATCGGAGGTACGACGACATCGTCGTGCTGGACTCCGGCGGCCGGTGTGCCGGTGCCGTCTGCGTCGGCGATGTCATCCGCGGCGTGGCCCAGCGGAACGTCGAGCGGGCGGCGGCACTGCACCCGCTCACCCGGTTACCCGGCAGCGACATGGCCGCCCAACTGGTGGAGCGTCGGGTGAGTGATGGGGACACCTTCGCAGTGAGCTGGCTAGACGTCGATGACTTCGGGGCGGTGAACGACAGCAGTGGCTTCGCGGCGGGCGACGACCTGATCCGGGAGCTGGCCCGGGCCTTGACCGATGCCGCCAAGGCGATCCCCTCTGCGGCTGTCGGTCATATCGGCGGGCACGACTTCATCGTGATCTGCGATCCCGAGGACGTAATGCCGATCGGTTCCGCGGTACTCGAAGAGCCGTGGGAGGTCAACGGCCATGAAGTGACGCTGTCGTTGGCGTCCCTGATCTGCCCGCCGGGAACGGTTGCGGGCCACCGAGACGTCTCCCAGATGCTGGCCCGGCTGCATCGGCGCGCGAAGTCGATAACGGCCACCAGTTGGGTGTCCGGGCGCGCGGGCTCAGAGCAGATGGACGTGATCTTCGGACAATCAGCCGCTGAACTGCGCACCGGCTAAGGAACAGGACGCCCCAACTTGCTAGTGCGACGTCACACCGTGAAGCCGAGCGCGCGCAGTTGCTCGCGGCCATCCTCGGTGATCTTGTCCGGACCCCACGGCGGTATCCACACCCAGTTGATCCGCACATCGTCGACCAGGCCCCCACCGGGGCCACCGGTCAGCGCGGCACGGGTCTGGTCCTCTATGACGTCGGTCAGCGGGCACGCCGCCGAGGTCAGCGTCATGTCCAGGGTGGCGATATTGCTCTCGTCAACCCGGATGTCGTAGACCAGACCCAGATCGACCACGTTGATTCCCAGCTCCGGGTCGACCACATCGCGCATGGCCTCCTCGAGGTCATCGAGGGCGGCCGGGTCACTGCCCTGACGGGACGGAACCTCCGGCATCCCAGCCGCTCCGCGCACGACCGCTGATTCCTCGTTCTGGCTCACTGTGCCTCCGTTCGCTGGGCACCATTATCTGGGCTACCGGCCTCGGCCCTGGCGACCGCGTCTTTAAAGGCCATCCAGCCCAGTAAGGCGCATTTCACCCGGGACGGGTACTGCGATACGCCGGCGAAGGCGACCGCGTCTTCCAGTACCTTCTCGTCGGGCTCAACCTTGCCGCGACTCTGGACCATCTCCATGAATGCGTCCATTGTGGTCGCCGACTCGGCGACGGTCCGGCCTACCACCAGGTCGGTCAGCACCGACGTCGCCGCCTGGCTGATCGAACAGCCGATCGCGTCGTAGGACACGTCGGCGACCCGGTCACCCTGCAGCGCTACCCGCAGCGTCACCTCATCCCCACAGGTGGGGTTGATTTGGTAGGACTCGGCGTCGAAGGGCTCACGAAGCCCGCTCCGGTGCGGATGACGGTAGTGGTCCAGGATGATCTCCTGGTACATCTGCTCCAGTTTCATGCGGGCACCCGGAAGAAGCGGCGCACTTCGTGCACGCCGGCCAGCAACGCATCGATCTCAGCAGGCGTGTTGTACACCGCGAAGCTAGCCCGGACCGACGCGGCGATCCCGAACCGGCGGTGCAACGGCCAGGCGCAGTGGTGGCTGGCGCGTACCGCGATGCCCAGGTCGTCGAGTACCTGCCCGGCGTCGTGTGCGTGCACGTCGCCGATCATGAAGGACACCGCGCCACCCCGATCGACGCAGTCGCTCGGACCGATGATCCGCACGCCATCGATCTCGGACAGTCCGGTCAGCGCCTGCTCGGTGAGGGCATATTCATGTGCGGCGACGCGGTCCATACCCACCGCCGACAGGTAGTCCACCGCCGCACCAAGACCGACCGCCTGGGAGGTCATCGGGACGCCTGCCTCGAAACGCTGCGGCGGCGGGGCGTAAGTGGAGCCCTCCATCTTCACGATCTCGATCATCGAGCCCCCGGTGAGGAACGGCGGTAGCGCCTCGAGCAGTTCCCGACGGCCATAGAGCACGCCAACCCCGGACGGTCCGAGCATCTTGTGCCCGGAGAAGGCCGCGAAATCAACGTCCAGCGCGGCGAAGTCGACCGGCGCGTGCGGCACCGACTGGCAGGCGTCCAGCACGGTCAGTGCTCCAACCGCGCGGGCTCGACGGACCAGCTCCGCTACCGGTGGGACGGTGCCCATCACATTGGACTGGTGGGTGAAGGCCACCACCTTGGTCCGCTCGGAAAGCTCCAGCGAATCAAGATCCAACCGGCCGTCGTCGGTCACCTGGTACCAGCGCAACGTGGCGCCGGTACGCCTGCACAACTCCTGCCAGGGCACCAGATTGGCATGGTGCTCCATCTCGGTGATCACGATCTCGTCACCCGGTGCCACCGCGAAGCGCTCCGCCGCGCCTCCGGCCACCGCGGCGTTGCTCAGCCCGTAGGCGACCAGGTTGATTGCCTCCGTGGCGTTCTTGGTGAACACCACCTCGTCGGGCTGGGCGCCGACGAACGCGGCGATCCGGGCCCGCGCCGACTCGTAGGCGTCGGTGGCCTCTTCGGCGAGCTGATGCGCGCCGCGGTGCACCGCAGCGTTGTGCTGCTCCAAAAAGGCGCGTTCGGCGTCGAGCACCTGCCGGGGCCGTTGCGAGGTGGCTCCGGAGTCCAGGTACACCAGCGGTCGGTTGTCCCGCACCGTGCGGGACAGAATCGGGAAGTCAGCGCGGATCTTCTCCAGCTCACTGGCACTCAGTTGGCCGGTAGTCAGTTGTCCCGTCACGATGACGACACCCCTGTCACCTCCTGCCGGCGGGTGAACCTCTCGTAGCCGCCGGACTCCAGTTCGTCTGCGAGCTCCCGCCCGCCCGACTCCACAATGCGCCCACCCGCGAACACGTGCACGTAGTCCGGCGTGATGTGTCGCAGGTTCCGAGTGTAGTGGGTGATCAGCAGGACGCCGACGTCTCCGTTGGCCCGGTAACGGTTCACCCCTTCGGATACCACCCGCAGCGCGTCGACGTCCAAGCCCGAGTCGGTCTCATCCAGCACCGCGATCTTGGGCTTGAGCAGCGACAGCTGCAAAATCTCGTGGCGCTTCTTCTCGCCGCCGGAGAAGCCCTCATTCACACTGCGCTCGGCGAAAGCAGGGTCGATGTCGAGCTCGGACATCGCCGCCTTGACCTCCTTGACCCAGGTACGCAGCTTGGGGGCCGCGCCGCGGCTCGCAGTGGCAGCGGTGCGCAGGAAGTTCGACATCGACACACCGGGTACCTCGATCGGGTACTGCATGGCGAGAAACAGGCCCGCGCGGGCCCGTTCGTCGACCGACATCGACAGCACATCAACACCGTCGAGCAGGATTTGTCCCGAAGTGACCTGATACTTCGGGTGCCCGGCGATCGAGTAGGCCAAAGTGGACTTACCCGACCCATTGGGACCCATGATGGCGTGCGTTTCCCCCGCCCGGACGGTCAGGTCAACGCCGCATAAAATCTCTTTCTGGGGGGCCGCTGCGTCGTCGGTCGGCACCGCGACGTGTAGGTCCTTTATCTCCAAGGTGCTCATCGGTCGGTTCTCAGCTCCTGCTAGCGGTTGGTTGGAGTCGACGGGTCGACATAGACGTCGTCACCGTCGATGGTCACGGCGTAGGTATCTACCGGTTCGGATGCTGGTGGTGAGGACGGCTCCCCGGTGGCCAACGCGAAGCAGGAGCCGTGCAACCAGCACTCCAGACCCTTGCGGGTCACTTCCCCCTCGGACAGCGCGATCTCGGCGTGTGAGCAGACGTCGGCCAGCGCGTAGACCTGCTCGCCCTGGCGGACCAGCACTACCGGCACATCGCTGACCTGGAAACCGACCGGCACGTCGTCCTTGAGGTCGGTCAGGCTGCACACCCGGACCGCCGTCATACCCCCACCGCTTCCAGCTCAGCCTCGATCGCCAACGCCAGCCGCTCGCGGACCTGCGTGATGGTGATCTTCTGCAGAATCTCACCGAAGAAACCCCGGACAATCAGCCGACGAGCCTGTTCGACGGGGATTCCCCGTGACGTCAGGTAGAACAACTGCTCATCGTCGAAGCGCCCGGTCGTGCTGGCGTGCCCGGCACCGACGATCTCCCCGGTTTCGATCTCCAGGTTGGGCACCGAGTCCGCCCGGGCGCAATCGGTGAGCACCAGGTTGCGGTTGACCTCGAAGGTCTGAGTGCCCTCGGCGGCGGCCTGGATGAGGACGTCCCCGATCCAGACGGTGTGTGCGTCCGGTTGTGCTGGATTGCCCTGCAACGCGCCCTTGTAAGCGACGTTGGACCGGCAGTGCGGGACTGCGTGATCCACCAGCAAGCGGTGCTCGAGATGCTGACCGGCGTCGGCGAAGTACAACCCAAGCAACTCGGCATCGCCGCCGGGCTGGGTGAACGTCACTGTCGGGGATTGCCGGACCAGATCGCCGCCCAGGCTCACCGTGGTGGCGCGCAGTACCGCGTCGCGGCCCAGCCGGATGTGCTGCGCGGCGACATGCACCGCGTCATCAGCCCAGTCCTGCACGCTCACCACGGTCAGCCGGGCACCGTCGGCGAGGACCACTTCGACGTTCTCCCCGTACGTACCGCTACCCCGGTAGTCGAGCACCACGACAGCCTCGGCGAAGGCTTCGAGACGCACATGCAGATGCCCGTAGGCGATCTGGCCGACCCCCGGCCCGGTGATACTGATCATCACAGGGTCCTCGATGCGAGCCTGCGCCGGCATGGTCACCACCGTTGCCCGACCCACTGAGTTCCAGGCTTGCGCCGCGACCCGGTCGGCGGGGACACCACCCGCACCGAGACGAGGGTCAGACCGGTCCACATCCTCGACGGTGACTTCATCCGCTGCTTGCACGGTGACCTGCGCGGTGCCGGTGGCCGCGACACCCTGGTGCAGCCCGCGCAGCCGCCGCATCGGGGTGAACCGCCACTCCTCCTCGCGTCCCGTGGGCACCTCGAAGGCATCTACGTCGTAGGAGGTGAACCGCTGCCCCCGGGACACCATCGGCACACTGGGTTGTGCAGTGTTGGCGTGCGAGTGCCGGGCCACACCGCGTTCGGCTGGCCGGTCAGTAGTAGCCGTCATATCAGCCGACGGCTCCTTCCATCTGCAGTTCGATCAGGCGGTTGAGCTCCAAGGCGTACTCCATCGGCAGCTCGCGCGCGATCGGCTCGATGAACCCGCGCACGATCATGGCCATCGCCTCGTCCTCGGTCAGCCCCCGGCTCATCAGGTAGAAGAGCTGGTCGTCGCTGATCTTAGAGACGGTGGCCTCGTGCCCCATCGACACGTCGTCTTCGCGGATGTCGACGTAGGGATAGGTGTCCGAGCGGCTGATCTGGTCCACCAGCAAGGCGTCGCACTTCACCGTCGAACGCGAGTGGTGGCTACCCTCGTTGACCTGCACCAGCCCGCGGTAGGAGGTTCGGCCGCCGCCCCGGGCCACCGACTTCGACACGATCTTGCTGGACGTGTGGGGTGCGGCATGCACCATTTTCGCACCGGCGTCCTGATGCTGCCCCTCACCGGCACAGGCCACCGACAGCACCTCGCCCTTGGCGTGCTCACCGATCAGCCAGACCGAGGGGTACTTCATGGTGACCTTGGAGCCCAGGTTGCCGTCGATCCACTCCATGGTCGCGCCCTCGGCAGCGGTAGCCCGCTTGGTGACCAGGTTGTAGACGTTGTTCGACCAGTTCTGGATCGTGGTGTAGCGGACGTGGGCGTCCTTGTGGGCGATGATCTCCACCACCGCGGAGTGCAGCGAGTCGCTCGAGTACGTCGGCGCCGTGCAGCCCTCGATGTAGTGGACGTACGACCCCTCGTCGGCGATGATCAGCGTCCGCTCGAACTGGCCCATGTTGTCGGAGTTGATCCGGAAGTAGGCCTGCAGCGGGATGTCGACGCGCACCCCCTTGGGCACGTAGACGAACGAGCCGCCCGACCACACCGCGCTGTTCAGCGCGGCGAACTTGTTGTCGTTGGCGGGGATCACGGTGCCGAAGTACTTGCGGAAGATCTCCGGGTGCTCGCGGAGCCCGGTGTCGCAGTCGCCGAAGAGCACGCCGAGCTTGTCGAGGTCCTCACGGATGCTGTGGTAGACGACCTCGGAGTCGTACTGGGCGCTCACCCCGGCGAGGAACTTGCGCTCCGCCTCGGGGATGCCGAGCTTGTCGAAGGTCTGCCGGATCGAGTCGGGGACGTCGTCCCAGCTGCGGCTCTGCTCCTCGGTCGGCTTGACGTAGTAGTAGATGTTGTCGAAGTCGATGCCGCTCAGGTCGGCGCCCCAGCTGGGCATCGACCGCTTGTAGAAGTGGGCGAGCGCCTTGAGGCGGAACTTCAGCATCCACTCCGGCTCGTTCTTGTGCTGCGAGATCGACGCGACGACCTCGGGCGACAACCCCTTGGCGGTGCGGAACACCGACACGTCGATATCCGAGAAGCCGTACTGGTAGTCCTTGGTCAGCTCTTTTGCCTGAATCG
>JAODNG010000016.1 GCA_025465385.1 Pseudonocardiales bacterium | reverse complement strand
TTCTCATACAGCTTGGTCAACTCGGCGGCTTCCGGGGAGCTCACCAGATAGACCGAATCGGTCAACTGCCCGATCACTCGCGCGGCGCGTAGGGCGCACTGCGTGGTCGCGCCGCCCACCACCCGCGGTGTCTCGCGTTGCAGGTGATCGGCATTGCCGGGGTCGATGCGCTCCGGGCTGAAGGCGACGTAGACGTCGGTGCCGGCGATCAGACCGCGGGCGGCTAGGGGCTCGGCGAGCAGTTGCCTGGTGGTACCGACGAAGCTCGTCGAGGTCAAGATCACTGTCTGCCCCGGGTGGGCGTGCGCGACGACGGTCTGACACGCGCTCCGCAGTGCTGACAGGTTTGGAACGTGGTGCTCATCCACCGGGGTGGGCACGCAGACGATCACGGCGTCGGCCTCGGCCAGCGTGGCGCTGTCGCCGGTAAGCCGGAAGCTGTCATCGCCGCTGGCTTTCGCCAGCCGGACCACATCCAGATCGCTGAGGTCAACGTCACCGGCTTCGATGGCGCGCAGCCGGTCCTCGCTCACGTCGAAGCCGGTGATCTGCGAAGCGCTGCCCAACAATGCCAACGCTGTCGGCAACCCGACGTATCCGAGGCCCACAATTGCGACCGACCCCAACGGGGCATGCCCGTTTCCGGCGGCTGGCTGCTCATTTGGTATGGAGAACGGCACCAGCCGCTTCTCCAGAAGTCGCTCACGCCCGTTGATTGCGAGCGAAAGCCGGTGCTCGGCCACAATTCCCCCCGACTGTGGATATGTGCTGTGCCGACCGTGGCATCAGCCAGACGTCGGGTCCTCCCTCATCCGCAGTAGCCCGCCTACGTCACCCGCACGACGCTCGCGCCTGTACCGCCATTCGGAGCCGAATCGCGGCCCCGGCGCGGTAAACGGGCGACTCGGGTTGTGACGGCAGCGAGTTGGTCGTGGGTTTGGCGAATGTCGAAGGCTCGGGCAGCTAGTGCAGCAGCGTGTGCCTCGGCTGCGCGCAGGTCGGCATCGATGAGCCGACGCGCGAGCTCCTGGGCCAGCGCGCGGACGTCGCCGGCTGCCACCCGGGCACCCACTGCTGGGAGCACCGCCTCCGCGAGTCCGGGGATGTCGGCGGCCACCACGGAGCAGCCGCTGGCCAGCGCCTCGAGCACGGTCAGTGACAGGCCCTCCCAGCGAGAGGGCAGCACCACCACGTCGGCCGCCGCGTACCAGGGTCGGGGATCGGTGACCGATGGCACGAATCGCACGCCAGGCTCGGCTCCGCGACGCAATGTGGGCAGCAGGTCGCCGTCGCCGACGATGCACAGCATCGCTGCCGGGCAGTACTCGCGCACCCGTGGCCACGCGGTGACCAGGACGTCCTGCCCCTTCTGCCGGGTGACCCGACCGAGACAGACCGCCAGCGGCGCATCCCGGTCGATTCCCAGCCGATGCCGGGCTGCGATGCGCGTTCGCTCGTCAGCTGGCGCGAACTTTCCGAGATCGACGCCGTTGCGGACCACGACATGGCGGCTCCTTATTCGCCGATGCCGCGCGTGGGCGGCCTCACCGTCGCCGACGCACACGCACACGTCGGTCCAGCGCGCGGCAAGGCGTTCCCAGGCCAGCGCCCCGCGCGCGGTCGCGCCCCGAGCTGCCAGCCATGACCAGCCGTGCGGTTGGAACAGCGTGCGGCGGGCCCCGCGCACCGCGAGCCGCCCGGCCAACCCCGCCTTCGCTGAGTGCAGGTGCACCACGTCGGGGTCTACCTGGCCGATCAGCCGGCGCAATCGCTGCGTCTCGCCGAGCGTATCCACGCTGGGCGAACGGGTCGCGGGCCAATGCAGTCGCGGCACCCCGGCTGCGGTCAACTCGGCGGCGAGTTGACCGCCGGACGGGCAAGCGACTATCACCCGCCAGCCCCGGGCGAGCTGGTCAAGGGTCGCCGCAGCGACATACCTGGCCACCCCAGCGTCGGTGGGCTGCGCCGCATGCAGCACGGTCAGCGGCCTCACCGGCGCGCAAGCCCCAGATTGGGTCGGGAACGCAGGTGGTGCCGGTACCACTTGGCGAGCAGCCGCAGCGATCCGTCACGGTCCCCGATGTAGCTGCGCTGCAGTGCGTGCACACCAGTCAGCGGCGAGCGCCAGATCGCGCATCCGTAGTGGTAGCCGGCAGCTCGCACTGCATTTACGGCCGGCGCATCAACGTGTCCATACGGGTAGCAGAACCCTGAGACATCCTGCCCGGACACTTCTTGCAGGATGGTTCGGCTGCCGGATACCTCAGCGGTGAGATCGGCGGTGGTGATCGAGGTCAGCGACACATGCCGCCGACTGTGCGAGCCGATCTCCATGCCGCAAGCGGCGATGTGGCGGATCTCCTCGGCCGTCATGAGCATTTTGCGGGGACCCGGCTGGTCCCAGTAGTTGGCGCCGCCGAGCAGGTCGGCGATGACGAACACGGTGGCGGTGAAGCCGAATCGCGCCAGCACCGGCAGCGCATGCTCGCAGAAGTCGGCGTAGCCGTCGTCGAAGGTGAGTCCGACGAGCCCCCGGCCAGTTCCGTAGCGCCGGGCCGCCAGCAGCTCGCGCATCGAGGTGGCGCGCAGGCCCCGCCGGTGCAACCAGCGAAGCTGCTGTTCGAACCGTTGCGGGCGCACGGTGACCAGATACGGATCGTGGTCATACGGTGCCACTGAGTGATACATCAAGACGGGGGGCAGCGTGCCATACCCGCCGGGTTTGGGGCGGTCGTCCCAGCCCTTGGTGGGAGGGATTTCGTCGATCGCTTCGCTCATGGTGCAACCCGACGCTACGGCTGCACGCTCATAGCGGGCTCCTGCGCTGAGAGGGCAGCAGCTACGCCTGTTGGGGGAGACTGGCCGCGGCACAGCGCCCCGCGCGCCACCGCAACAGCCTCCAGCCGGCTGTGCACGCCCAGCTTTGTGAAGATCTTGTTGATGTGGGTACGGACGGTATTCGCCGACATCCCGAGGTCGTCGGCGATCTCTGCTGGGCAGCGTCCTTGGGCCAAGCAGGTCAGCACGTCGTGCTCCCGGGGCGTCAGGACATCCAGCGGACCTTCACGGCGCCGCACCCGGCCCACGTCTGCCCGCAGGTCCCGGAGAACGTGACCTAGTTGCTCCGGTGGAAAGTAAGAATCACCCCGGCTCGCGCTGCGCAGGGCGTCGGCGAGCGTGCCGATCGAAGACTCCTTCGATACCCAGCCGTCGGCGCCCGCCCGCGCCGCTTCGACAGCCTGCTGCGGGTCACGGCTCGCGGTGAGCACCACGACGCGTGCCGGCGGGCACGCCGCGTGAAACGACGCCAGCAGCGTCGCCGCGTCCTGGGCCTGCGCGACTTCGATGGTGATCACATCGGGGCGCAGCAGGGTGGCGAGCGCATCGGACTGCGGATCCCGCGTAGTACAGTGCCCGACAACCACGATGTCGGGTGTGCTGGCCAACCTGGCGGCGAGCGCCTCGATCAGCATCTGCTGGTCGTCGACGAGCAGCACCCGAACCGGGGTCATCGGGCCAGGCGGTATCGCCCTGCGCATGGCTACCCCGTCTTCGTCTGGCCCTCCGGGCCGTGTTGCTCGTGGTCGACGAGGTCGTAACGAACCGCAAAGGTGGCAGCCTCGAGCCGGGAGTGCACTCCGAGCTTGGTCAGTAGTGCCTGCACATGGCTGCGCACGGTAGTCGTCGAGACGCCGAGCCGCAGCGTCATCGCCGGGGTATCGAGGCCCTCGACGAGCAATCCGAGGCATTCCCGTTCGCGAGCGGTCAGGTGAGCGGCGAGCCGGCGTGCTTCGGAAACGTCTGAGCGTGCACTGGTAGCAGCCCGGGGTGCGTCCAACACGACCGCGCCGTCGATCACACGTTCCAGCGCGTGGACCAACTTGCGAACGCCGCATGTCTTGTGCATATATCCGGCCGCCCCGAGCCGGACGGCCCGGCGCATCGCGTCGTTATCGCCGTCTGCCGCCAGAATGAGTACCCGAGTCGCCGGGCTTACCGCGATAACGTGAGCGATTGCGGTAATTCCATCGCCGTCGGAAAAACGCCGACCCAGTAGGCAGATATCGGGGCGATGACGGCGGACCGCCTCAATGGTACCGGCGAGGCTTCGGGAAACCGCAGGTACTCGGAATCCCTGCCCTACCAGTACTGCGACCAACGATTCGACGAACACCGCGTGGTCGTCGCCCAGTACGATACTAGTCATGGCAAATCATGTCGGACTGACCGAATTGCCGCAGTCAGCCCGCCCCCCGACGGTCGCCAATATCCCCACCCCATCATGAGTATTTCGCCGCGAACAAGTCCCGCTAGATAAGCGATTGAACGCCTTCAGCCTACAACGGCGGGCGGCCACTGGTTACCGAGATCGCCGATCAGGGCACGTATTATCCCCTCCGAGGACTACCAACTGCGCTGGCTAGTGCCGTCAGCCACTACCAACCCAGACGATCGCGCAGGTGCACGGTCGCCTATTGTGGGTACCCGACCCCATGCGCCGGTCGCCTCCCGGGGAGGGGTCCGTGTCGACGACTCCCGCGCCCGAAAGGTCCACCACGGTGCCCGTAGCGACCGCGCTACCGATCACATCCGCCGCTCACCTGTCCGGCCTGCTCGAGGCTGTCCTGCCCGAGCCCTCGCTGCGCGAACTTATCGGCCGGGCCGGTGCCGCCGAATTGGAGCTGCACGGCCCGCCGGCGGCCCGCCCGCTGGTCGTCGCTGCGCTGGCCCGCACTGGTCACCCGGTGCTGGCCATCACCGCCACCGACCGTGAGGCCGGTGAGCTGACCGCCGAGTTGGCCGACGTGCTGGGCGCTGGGGTGGTCGCTGAGCTGCCCTCCTGGGAGACCCTGCCGCACGAGCGGCTGTCCCCGCGGGCCGACACCGTGGGCAAGCGGCTGGCGGTGCTGCGCCGGCTGGCCCATCCCGAAGAAGGCACCGCGGACCCGCTGCAGGTTGTCGTCGCGACCGTACGATCGCTGATCCAGCCGATGCTCGCCGGCCTGGGTGAGATCTCCCCGGTGCGGCTGCGGGTCGGGCAGCTGCACGACTTCGACAGCGTGCTCGCTCGCTTGGCCGATCTGGCCTATACCCGGGTCGACATGGTCGATCGTCGCGGCGAGTTCGCCGTGCGTGGCGGGATCGTCGACGTCTTTCCGCCCACCGCTGACCATCCGCTGCGGGTGGAGTTCTGGGGTGATGAGGTTTCGGAGATCCGCTCCTTCGCGGTCGCCGACCAGCGCACCCTGGCGCCCGCCGACGAGCTGTACGCACCGCCGTGCCGGGAACTGCTGCTCACCGAAGGCGTGCGGGCCGCCGCGGCGCAGCTCGTCGCGCAGGCTCCGGCCGGGCCGGTCGCGCAGCTGCTGGAGAAGGTCGCCGCCGGGATCCCCGCCGAAGGTATGGAATCCCTCATCCCGGTGCTCGCAGGGTCAGAGTTGCAGCTGCTCACTGACGTGATGCCGGCGGGCACCCATGTGCTGCTGGCCGATCCGGAACGGATCCGGACGCGGGCCGCCGACCTGGTCCGCACCGGGCAGGAGTTTCTGGAGGCGTCCTGGATGGTCGCCGCGGGGGGTGGTGCCGCTCCGGTGGACATCGCGGCGCTGGATCTTTCGGCGTCGGCCTACCGCGGTTTGGGCGAGGTCGCCGAGCACGCCCGCGGCACCGGGGTGGCGTGGTGGACGCTGAACCCGCTGACCACTGACTCGCACGGCTCGCTGCGACTGCAGATCGTTCCCGTGCCGCCCTACCACGGTGACGTCGAACGCGCCTTCGCCGACCTGCGAGCGCATACCGCCACCGGCGGCGCCGCAGTCTTGGTGGTGCCCGGCACCGGCACCGCACAGCGAGCTTGCGAGCAGTTGCGCGACGCCGAGGTGCCGGTGGCGCACGCCGCCGATGGACTGCTCCAGCCACCTGCAGCGGCCACCGTCACAGTGGTCCGTGGCACGTTGGAGGACGGCTTCGCGGTGCCCGCGCTGGGGCTGGTGGTGCTCACCGAGGCGGATATCACCGGCGCCCGCGGTGGCACCAGTAGCCGCGAAATGTCGAAGATGCCGGTCCGTCGGCGCAACGCGGTGGATCCGCTGGCGCTGCGCAGCGGCGATTACGTGGTGCACGAGCAGCACGGCATCGGGCGGTTCCTGGAGATGGTGCGGCGTACCGTCAAGGGCGCTGCCGAGTCGACCCGGGAATACCTGCTGGTGGAGTACGCGCCCAGTAAACGGGGCCAACCAGGAGACCGGCTGTACGTGCCCACCGACCAGCTCGACCAGGTCACCCGCTACGTCGGGGGCGAGCTGCCGACGTTGAGCAAGCTGGGCGGATCCGATTGGGCCAAGACCAAGGGCCGCGCGCGCAAGGCGGTCAAGGAGATCGCTGCTGAGCTGGTGCAGCTGTATGCGGCTCGGCAGTCGTCACCGGGGCACCCGTTCGGCCCGGACACCCCGTGGCAAGCAGAGCTGGAGGACGCCTTCCCCTACAC
>JAODNG010000003.1 GCA_025465385.1 Pseudonocardiales bacterium | reverse complement strand
TGGCCGGCCACGAGCACTGGTGCGGTTAGGTCGGGTTGGGAGGGTAGTGGCATCCCATCGACCTCACGATGGGTTACCACACCGCGTCAAAGGGCCGCACTCCTCCGCACTCCCAATCTCACATCGGGCGCCTTGACACGGCACGGTCGGGCGACGCGAGGAAGCTATCAGGTCACACCGCCCAGCCGCACACGCAGACGACACCGCTCGCGCCGAGGTCGACCGATCCTGGCCAAGACAGCAACATCGCGTCAGTCGACGGAGGGTCACACCCCTAGCGAGCGGTGTCGACCACATCCCATCTCACTGCCCACGGATGCCACGAACTACAACGTCCAAGACCATCAGCGATCCCACTGCCCGGTTGAGGAGCCTGATCGAGAAACACCTGACTCAGATGTGGGGGGTCGACGGTGGTGGCGGCAAAGGAGCCGTCATGGGTGCTGTGGGGGTGTTGTTGGGGCTGGTACTGCTGGTTTTCGAACTGGCGCTCGTGGCGCGGATGATGCTGGACTGGGTGGGGTACTGGCTCCCGGGGGCGGGAGGTGGTCGATCCCGGCGCGCCGGATGGCGCACGCCGTGACCGGGCCGGTGTTGGCATCTGTCCGCCGGGTGCTGCCCCGGTTCCGGCGCGACGGTACCTGAGATGCTCCTGCTCGGATGCGACCGACAGCAGCCGCACAGCTCTAACACAGCTTCCGGCGGGACGCTGCAGGGCATGACAGCGCCGACTCTGCGACGCGTTACTGGGGAACTCGCTGCTTGCGACGATGCCCGACCGGAGTCAGCACCGCCACCGGTGGCCATGAATGGCGCTGCCACGACACTGTCTCGCCGGCGGCGGTGGCGTGGCGTCGTCGGATGCCTGTTGGCGGCGCTGCTCGTGGTCGAGGCCGGTCTGGTCGGTCCGGATTTCGCCGGTGCCCTGAGGTCCCTCTCGAGCGCTAACGCCGGCTGGCTCGTCGTCGCCACGGTTGCTGCCGCGGTCTCGATGAGCATGTTCGCTCGGGCACGCTGCCGGCTGCTGCGTGCGGCCGGCGTGGTGGTGACGCTGCGCGGCTGCGTCGCGGCGGTATATGCGGCGAACTCCTTGCACGCCACGCTTCCTGGTGGCGGCGCCTTTTCCACCGGCTACAGCTTCAGGTGGATGCGCTGCCGGGGCGCTAGCGGCGCGGTGGCCACGTGGTGTCTGGCCGCGAGCGGGCTGGTGTCGACCGGCTCTCTGGTCGCGCTGGGGTTGCTGGGCTCGCTGCTGGCGGATGGTTGGGGCAGCGCGGTGCGGCTCACGATGGAGATCACCGGCGTGCTCGCCCTGGCGATGTGTGCCCGCTACCTCGGCCGGCGTCTCGAACGGGTCGTCGTCGCTGGCCGGTGGGTCCTGACCCGGGCGAATCGGGTTCGGCATCGCCATCCCGCGGCGGGGGCCGACGTGCTGGACGAGCTGGTGGCCCAGCTGCGATCCGTGCGGCCCAGCGGCCGCGACTGGACTGTGGCGACCGGGTTCGCGCTGCTCAACTGGGCCTTCGACGCGGGCTGTCTGGCCGCATGGCGCGGCGGCCCTGAGCGTGCACGGACTGACACTGCCACTGTTGGTCGTCGCCTACACCGCAGGCATGGCCAGCTCAGGGCTGTCGCTGGTACCCGGCGGTATCGGTGTGGTGGAGGCCGCCCTCGTCCTCGCTCTGGTCGCGGGTGGAGTCCCGGCCGCGGCGGCGTTGCCCGCGGTCTTGCTGTACCGGCTGATCAGCTTAGCCGGAGTCGTCGGCGCGGGCTGGATGGTGATTGCGGTCCAACAGTTGCGGCGCGACCCGGTCACCATCGATGCAGCGCCATTCAGGCACGACGCCCGTGATCAACAGCGCCAGCCGCACGGGTAGTCCGTGCCGACGACGTAGTAGCGGTAGGTCGACCCATCGACAACGCCGGGGACGAATCCGGTCCAGTGGCCGGTCGAGGGGTCGCGTACGAGCTCGTCCTGTGGCGCCGCCTGGTATGCGCTCGTGTCCCCTCGCGCGACATAGACATGCGCTGCGCGCGGAGCCCACACCTGGAACGTCGCCCCGCCGTCGACCAGCGTCGCGCCCATAGGTGTGTCGGCGGTGACAAATTCTGCGAGACCACCATGGTATTCCCTCTCGATCGCTCGTGTAGCCGTTCATCATCGAGCGCGACGATCATCGGCACAACGCTGTCACCACCCGAGACGGCTAGCAATCGAACGGGAGGGGACTGATGCCCCTATGGCTTGACATAGAAACATCAGTGCCCGGTGAGGTCGTTGGTCGCCTCGGTTCGCGGTGGCGAGCAAGGCACGCCTTTATGGACCACCTCGGCCCGATCGTGTTCGGACCCGGCTCCGGTGCACGTGATCATCGCAATGTACTCATCTGCCGCCGAGCGCGCGTTGGCGCGCGACGCGACGCGACGAGTGCGTGTGTGACGCCCGTGGGAAAATTCGCCGAGGTGAGCCGGTCGACGGGAACTATGGAGAGATATGGAGTTTGTGGGCGAGTTGGCGGTAGTCCAGCAACGCTTGGCGGCCTGTCGGGATCTGGTTGCCCGACGCCTGGCTGTGTTGGAGGCGCTGGCGGTTGCTCCGGGTGAGCAGGTGCTTGAGGCCGGGTGCGGGTCCGGGTTGCTGCTGCGTGAAATCGGTGCGGCGGTGGGTGAGCAGGGTCTGGCGATCGGGATCGACGTGAGTCCTGATCAGCTCACTGCGGCCCGGTCGCACTGTAAGGACATGACTCAGGTGCAGGTACGGGTGGAAGACATGCGCGCCGTGGCCGCAGCCGATGAGCTCTTCGACGCCACGGTTTATGTCCAGGTGCTGGAGTATGTGCCGGATGTGGAAACCGCCGTGGCCGAGGCCGCACGCGTGACGAAACCTGGTGGACGGTTCGTCAACGTGGCCACCAACTGGGGCTCGTTGTGGTGGGCGGGCGGTGAAGCGGAGCTTACCGCCCGCATGGTCTCGGCATGGCATGGGCACGCACCGCATCCGAACCTGCCGGTGGTGTTACCGCTGCTGCTGGAGCACGCTGGCTTCACCGCCGTGCACCAGCGCCCGCTGACCATCCTCAATCGCCATTTTCATGCAGACACCTTCAGCTACTGGGCTGCCCGGCTGATCGCCGCCTACGCGATAGCGAACGGCGGAATATCCCCCGACGATGCCTCCCGATGGATGGACAGCCTCACTGCCGCCGACGAGCATCGATGCTACTTCTTCTCCTCAGTGCCGGTACTCACCACCGCCACCCTGACCGCGCACCCGACGGCAGTAGGGGCAGCTCGTATCGGCTGCCCCTAGATCCATTTGGTACAACAATGGCCTACCTGAACACCTAATCGAGGAGGCTGAGTGCCTCAGATTGGTCGTCCAGGTTCACGTGCCCGTAGCGCTCCATCGTCGTCTCCATAACGGTGTGCCCGACGATCTGCATCACCGTTCGCGGTGGTACACCAAGCGACAGGAGCAGCGGCCCGCGCCCGCTTCACCGACACCAGCCTGGCTGGGCTGGCCCGGCGCCGCCCACCCCGCGAGGCCAGCCGGCAGCAGGCCATACGCCAGTCCGAGATCTGCCGGCTTGTCCTGGCGCTGCGGGAAGCGGGCCGCGCGCTCAAGGCCAACCGCGCCGAGCTACACGCCATCGTTAACGACTTGACCCCCGGGCTGACCACCCGGCCAGGGATCGGCCCGGTCAGCGCCGCCCAGGCCATCGTGTCGTTCTCCCACGCCGGTCGCTGCCGCACCGACGCCGCGTTCGCCACACTCGCTGGAACCAGCCCGATCGAGGCCTCCAGCGGGCAGACCACCCGCCACCGACTTAACCGGGGCGGCGACCGGGCGCTGAACAAAGCGATCCACGTCATCGCCAACACGAGGATCCGCACCGACGCCGCCACCCAGGCCTACGTCACCCGTCGCAGTGCCGATGGCAAAAGCAACCGCAAGATCCGCCGCTGCATCAAGCGCTATATCGCCCGCCAGCTCTACGCGCCCTCACCACCGCGATGACCCCACCAGCACAGCCGGCGCATAACCGAACAGCGCGGACATCACATGTGACGACGCCACACAAAAGGTGCGCACACCCATCCATCACATACGGAAGGAGGAAAGGCCTCAAACGATCTTGACAAATAGAAGCGTCACGACACGTCCATGCCTTCCGGCGACCTCGCTCCGGGATGGTCCCAGGACTGGCCACGAAGGTGGTGTGTAACTAAGGGGGCGCGGGTATCCCGTCACGTCGGCGCCCTTGGCCTACCCCGGGACAAGCCCGCCGACGCGAGGGGATACCCGCCTTCGTCTCGCAAGTCCTGTGGCGGCCAGCACGGCAGGTCAACCAGCGCGGCCAGCATTAGCCTGATCACCTCCACCCCTTATCTACCCGAATCAACCGCCAACGTCGGTACCAGCACGCACCGTTGAGAAGTATCCGTACTGGTCAGACGAAGTATTCCGTCATAACCGGCACCATCCGCTAGCGGCCGCTGATAATCGCTAGCTCGCAGGTTTCCAGAGTGAAATCAGTCGGGTTGTTGTGGTTGACGGTCATGTCGTATCCGCGGTGTCTGCGGCGGTGGGTAGGGTGGTGCGGCCGACCAAGGGGTGTCGGATGCTGGTGCGAAACTCTGCTTCCAGTGATTCCAGGCTGCGCTGCTTAGTTTCTGGCACCATCCACCACACGATCGGAAACAACACGACGTTGGCCATGGCGTAGGCGATGTAGATGGCGCCGGCGCCGGCCAGCGCGGTCAGGCCCGGGAAGGTGAAGGAGACCAGTAAGGCGGTCAGCCAGTTAAACAAGGTGGCGAGGGCCATCGCCGCTCCTCGGATGGCCAAGGGGAAAATTTCGGCCAGCACCACCCACAACACCGGGCCCCACGTAGCCGAAAACGTGTTGGTGAACACCACAAACGCCACCACCGCGATCACAAAAAGCGCGGTCGAGTGGGGCGGAAGGAACAACACCGTGACACCGATAGCCAGCAAGCTAGCTGAGGTGCCTGTCAGACCGGCCAACAGGATGGGTTTGCGTCCTCGCCGATCCACGATCTTCGACTGCACCACCACAGCGATGGTGGCGATGTTGAGCAGTCCGTTGAGGAAGGCAAACAACAGCGCACTGGAGTCAGAGACGCCAAAACTCGTCAAGATGGTCGGGACATACACCATCGTGCCGATCCCGGTCAGCTGCTGGAAAATGGCCAGCAAGGCACCTAGCAGTAGCAGTCGGCGCACCCAGGGCGCGGATAAGCGAGCGCCGGTGCCTGCGTCGTGCTGCTGGCGTTCCAGCTCGGTGATGTCGGTGAACTCCCGTCCGGCCAGGGCGGTGTCGCCGCGCAAGCTGACCAGCACCGCGCGTGCCTGCTCGGGATATCCCCGGCGGATCAAAGATCGGGGAGTGTCGGGCACGGTCAGCATGCCAACCACCAACACGACAGCGGGGAACACCCCGAGCAACAACATCCAGCGCCAGGAGCCAGTGAAACCCAACAGGTAACCGATGGCCGCAGCCAAAGCTGTTCCCACAATGATCATGTATTGGTTCAGGGACGTGATCACACCGCGATCTCGCGCCGGGGCCATCTCGGCGAGATAGACCGGCACCAGCACCGACGCGATACCCACCGCCAACCCCAGAACAAACCGAAATGACACCAACATCGGCACAGTCGACGCAACACCGGCGCCCAAAGCACCCACGGTGAACACCACCCCGGCAGCACACAACATCCACTGCCGTCCCACACGATCGGCGATCAGACCACTACTCAGCGCGCCCACCATCGCGCCAAACACCGCAGCGCCGACCACAGCACCTTGCTGCCAGGCCGTCAGCGGCACATCCCGCCGGATGAACAAGATCGCGGCACCGATGATGCCCAGGTCATAACCAAACAACACCGCCGCCAGCGCACCCACGGCATACACCCTTCGCGGAGTCACCCGAACCCGCCACGCCGATGCCACCAGCGCCACCCCCACGCACTAATTGATCTTGAACGGAGCACCCGTTTACGACGTCACGACGCAAAACAACGATTGTGACGGGTTGATCGACCTACCGGCGGTCCCGTCGCCTAATCACCCCGCCACGCCGACCACCACGATCTTCCTTGACCCAAACCCAAAATCCCCAGCTACGCGGCATTGCTATGCAATGGTGCCAGCGCCACCCTTGCCCCCGTCACCACGACGAGCACAGCGGCCAGTACCAGGGGACGGGGCAGGAGCAGGGTGCAGCGAGTAAGAACTCCGTGCCCTCTGCGTGCCCTACACGGGGGACACCTACGGTCTTTCACGGCTAATCACGGCCAGCTGAAACCGCTGCTCAAAGGCTCTGTCGTGGCAAGTCATGTAGTTCCCAAGCTCATGATGAATGCTGTGCCTCCGGCGGGCCTCCGCTCCCGGATGGTCCGGGGGCTGGGCGCGAAGGTGGTGGGTCATCAGGGTGGCGCGGTATTCCGTCACGTCGGCGCCTGAGGTGTAGCAGACCAGGGGCAGGTGTCCAGATCGTTCATCGCAAGCGGTGCTCCATCTGGACACCTGCCCCTGACCCGCTCCGAGGCAAACTCGCCGACGTGACGGGATACCGCTTTGGCTTCGCTCGTCCTGTGCAGGGCGACCCCCTGGCTACATCCATCGCTGCATCAACGGCCACGGTCGGCGGGGAACGTCCTCGGACCCGGATCGGAGGATGAGGTCAGATGTTGGACAACGGTAGATAGTTGTGAGGCATCGCTTATGACTACGGAAGAAGGTTGGGAGTTCGAGTCTCTCCGGGCGCGCCACATCTGACCAGCGAAACGCCACCGAACGGCAGTGAGGCCAGCTCGTATCGGCGGATCCCAACGGTGGTGTTCGCCGTGATGGGGAACACTTCCACAGGTACTCCGAGCGTCGACCAGCGCCGGCAAACCGCGGCCACCGACTGCTGGTAGTCTGGTTCCGCGACCGAGTCAGTGATCTGCTCACATGCGACCTCATCAACCGCAGCCCGGCATTGGCGTAGGCCAAAAACAGGTCCGCGCGAGCAGCCATCAGTTCCTTCTGGTCCTGGCTGGGTGTGTCGCGTTTAATGACCGGTTCTTGGTCGAGGTGCCCCGGCGGCATTGCGCCATCCGCAGCTGGCGTGCCTTATCGGCGCACGGGCGGCACTGATCCTCGCGCGTCGAGCCACAAGGGACTGGAACAATGTTCACTCGGCCGGTGGTGGTATCGATCCGTCGCATTGTCGCGATCTCCGGCAGCTGCGATCGTCGAAGACGTCAGGAGACGAACAGACGGCCCATCACACGCTGAGACGGCGGGTGCTCCCGACGGGTCGATCGACCGATCAGAAGGCACACGCCTGGACGCGTCATCCACCTCGTGAACAGGGTGCGAGGTGGATGACGCGCGTCGAATGGTCAGGGCTTGATGAATCGCTGCACGAAGCTGAGGGCGGTGTCGGCTACTTCCCGCCAGCCGCTGTCGATGACCAGTGAGTGGCCACGGTTGGGGATTTCGACGATCTCCGTCACGGTCAGCGAGCCGTCGAGGAACCGGCGTTACCAGTCCGCACTCATTGATCAGCACTCATGTCAGTCGTTCCGTCGAGCGTTCGAGAAGGACGATGTCCCAACCGAAGGCGGCCACGATGCCACCAACTGGGGTGCCAGTGAGGGCTTTGACGTCGCTGGGCAGGTCGATCCGCTCGATGCGAAGCCTCGTCCGGAGATCCCAGATCTGAACCGTGTGATCCCGGCCGCCGGTGAGGGCGCTGGGACAGCCGTCGAGCTGGGCGCAGGCCACTGCGGTAACCGCGCCGGTGTGGCCAGTGAGCAGGTCAATAGCGATGCCACTGGTGAGGTCCCAGATGCGCACCGTGTGGTCCCAGCTTCCGGTGACGGCGATCGTGCGGTCGTCAAGCTGGGCGCAGGCCACCGCGGTGACCGGGCCGGTGTGGCCAGAGAACAGACCAATGGGGGTGCCCGTGGTGAGATCCCAGATCCGCACCGTGTGGTCGCGGCCGCCGGTGACGGCGATTGGGCGACCGTCCAGATGAGTGCAGGCCACCGCTGCCACGAGGTCGGTGTGGCCGGAGAGGGGGTCACCGATGGGGGCGCCGGTGGCCAGGTCCCAGATCCGCACCGTCTGGTCTCGGCCGCTGGTGACCGCGATCGAGCGGTTGTCCAGATGGGTGCAGGCCACCGCGGTGACGGTGCTGGTGTGGCCCCTAAGGGGGTTGCCGATCGGCGTCCGGCGGGTGAGGTCCCAGATCTGCGCCGTGTGATCCCAGCTTCCGGTGACGGCGATGGGACGGCCGTCGAGCTGGGCGCAGGCCACCGCGGTGACCGGACCGGTGTGGCCAGTGAGCATGCCCATGGGGGTCCCGGCGGTGAGGTCCCAGATCCGCACCGTCTGGTCCCGGCCGCTGGTGACGGCAACTGGGCGGCCGTCCACATGGGTGCAGGCCACCGTCTCGATCAGACCGGTGTGGCCAGTGAGTCGTTTGCCTATGGGGCTGCCGGTGGCCAGATCCCAGGTTCGTAACGTATGTGCCCGGCCGCTGGTGACCACGATTGGGCGGCCGTTCAAATCGGTGCAGGCCACCGCCTCGATGAAGCCGGTGTGGCCGGTGAGCGGAGCGCCGATGGGGGCGCCGGTGACCAGGTCCCAGACCCGCACTATGTGGTCCCGGCCGCTGGTGACCGCAACTGGGTGGCCGTCCAGATGGGTACAGACCACAGCGATTACTGGTGCTGTGTGGACAGTGAGCAGGCTGATCAGAGCGCCACTGGCGATGTCCCGGACCTGGACTTCGAGATCTTCGCCGCTGGTGACAGCGATCGGGCGGCCCTCCAGATAGGTGCAGGCCACCGCGGTGACCGGGGCGGTGTGGCCCGTGAGCAGGCCCATGGGTGTGCCGGTGGTGAGGTTCCAGATCCGCACCGTGTGGTCCCGGCCGCTGGTGACGGCGATCGGGCGGCCGTCGAGCTGGGTGCAGGCCACCGCGGTCACTGTGTCGATGTGGCCGATGAACGAGTTATCGATCGGAATGCGTCTGCTGAGGTCCCAAACCCGCACCGTGCCATCGACGCCACCGGTGACGGCAATCAGGCAGCCGTCCAACTGCGTGCAAGCCACCGCGGTCACCGGGGCGGCGCGACCTATGAGCGGCTCGCCGATCGAAGTGTTGGTGACCAGGTCCCAGACCCGCACCGTTCCATCGACGCCGCCGGTAACAGCCACTGCGCGGCCGTCGAGGTGGACACAGGCGACTGCGGTCACGGCTCCCGTCGCACCGGTGACGGTGGTGCCGGATGTGTCGCTGACCCGGCTACCGGTCGCCCACTGTGGTTGCCATGGTGACTGCGGCGAATCCCAGCGCGATCTCTCCGACACTCCCCCAACAACCTTCCCGCGCTATGCCGACCCTCGGTGCAGCTGATATTCAATCAATGCAGCTCAGGCGCTGCATATGCCCGGATCCAGGTCTAGGCGCACCTCGCTCGCCGCCACCCGTCGACGGCAACGGCCTTGCTCAACCGCGACGTGGCCGCCCCACGCCTCGATCACGCCGTTGGGGCCGATTTCGCCGCGAACCGGCCCCGGCCGTGCAGCGCGGGCACACCCGCCTTACCGCGTCGGCGTGTCGCCCAGACTCTGGCCGGATGTCTTCCCAATCGACGTGCGGATACCGCGCCAGCTGAGACCGACTGAGCGCGAGCCCACAAAGGGTCTGGTTGGTGCCGGACGTCCAAGCGTGCACCTCACCGCTCGGCCGACGCACCCCGTCGGGGTCGATCCATTCGCTCGATGCCGCGACCGCGTACCTCATCCCGCCACTCTGCACGATCAGGCCGTTGGCTTCACCACGGTGCACAGAGCCGGTGGGCTCCCTGCACTGCCGGCAGCGCGGCGTGACTTGCGCACCGTGCCGCACCTGGGCGCCTTGACCGCTGCGCTCAGGGACGACGCGCACGACCAGTCACGAGGGCGGCTACATGGTGGACG